>CAMDKB010000238.1 GCA_945901195.1 Rhizobium sp. Q54 | reverse complement strand
ATCGTCGACTGGTACATGAACGGCAAGATCAACATCGACGACCTCATCACCCACAAGCTGCCGCTGGAGCGCATCAACGAGGGCTTCGATCTCATGCATGAAGGCAAGTCGATCCGCAGTGTTGTGGAGTTTTGAACGCCATTATGTTCAGACTGAAAGCATGGTGGCTCGGTTTCAAGCTTCCGGTTTTTATAACCCTGTTTTTGTCCTTGCTAGCCTTGGCGGGACTTGGTTGGTATTTTTACGAAACTGAAGGCTTCGCCTCAAACGCCGTCCATATGACGGCGATGGGCGCGGCGATGATTTCCGCGCTCGTGTTTCTGACGCGTCGGCCCTTTGCGTCGAGCGTTTTCGTCGCATCTCTGGTGGCCGTCATCGCGATCACGGCCTATGTCAAATTTGAGACACTGACGTTTACCCTCCACATGTGGGACTTTGTTTATTATGCCCACGACTGGATGCCTGTGTTCGGATGGTGGTTTGGGCGGCCGCTGGCGATGCTGGCAATTATTGGGGCGCTTGTTTCGCTGACGCTGGGAACCTGGTTCGCCTGGCGGCTGGAAAGACCTTCCATCAGACGCCGCTGGTCTTTTCTCTCGATGGTGTTGCTGGCTGCGGTGTCCTACACAGCTGTCACAATTCGCGGCCATCGCCCGCATGTGCTGTTCAATTTTCCCGACTGGCATGTGTCATCGTTCTTCGCGTCATCGCTGGAGACAACGCAGGCTCTCATGCGCGGGGGAATGATCGAAACGGCGCAACGCAGCAATGCAAAGCCTTTTGAACCCGGCGGAAATTGCAAGCCACAAACCAAACCGCCGCATATCATCCTGATCCATCAGGAATCGGTTGGTCCACCGATGTTCTTTCCGCAGGTGACTTATGATCCGGTAATACTGCCGTTGTTCAATTCTTTCGATGGCAAGCTGCACAAGCTGAATGTGGAAACCTATGGCGGGGCGTCGTGGATTTCGGAATCGGCCGTCATGCTGGGCCTTTCCAGTCGCTATTTCGGCAGCATGAAGGATTTCATCCAGTATTTCATGGCGGGACGCGTGAAAGAGTCCATGCCCCAAATTCTTGAAAAATGCGGCTACCGCAATATTATGTTCTATCCTTATATTTTCGGTACGTTTGGGAACAAGATTTTTTTCGAGACGATCGGCATTCGCGAAGTCTTTGATCGCAAGGCGCAGGGCGCGAAGCTGGATTGGGATACGGACCGGTTTTATTACGACAACATGCTCAATGAAATTGGCAAGCATGTCGCTGGCTCGCAAAAGCCATTGTTCACTTTTCTCGAAACCATGTCTGCGCACTGGCCCTATAATTACGAGTTCGAGCCGCAGATCAAAGTGCCAACGGGTGGGCCAAATAATCATCCTGAAATGAATGAGTATCTGCGCCGGCTTGCCATGGCGCGCATTGATCTTGATTATCTCAAAGAGCAATTGCGTACGCGCTTTCCCGGTGAGTCCTTTCTACTGGTCCAATATGGCGATCACCACGCCATACCTGCCGCGTATCTCTACGGCTACGAAACTGAAACCGGCGTTCAGGATATGAAGTTGCCGGAAGGCTATCCACTCTACACAACCTATTATTCGGTTGATGGCGTCAATTACACGCCGCCGCCTCTGCCGGAGCTTGAATCCATCGATATAGCGTTTATCGGCGCCGTGTTTCTGGACGCCGCCCGGCTGCCACTGCCGGAAAGCTGGCGCGAACGCTTGCGACTCATGCAGGTGTGCGCGGGGCAGGCGTGGAACTGCAAGTCCCGCGACGAGATGCTTAAATTTCATCGCAGGCTGATCGAATCCGGCCTTATGCAGAACCGGTAAACAAACCCGGGGCGCGCGTCGTCGCACTGGTATCAATTACGCAAGGTGGCCAACAGGTCCCTTGCAGCGCGCAGACCGCTTTCATGTGCGCCGTGTGCTGTCGAAAAATAATGCGGCGATGTCGCCTCGCCTGCAAAAAAACAGGCGATTGTTTACGGGCGATGCCAACACCGCGCGCTTGTCCCAATGGCCGGGCATGGCGTGCGAATAGGAACCAAGTGCGAAAGGATCGTTTGCCCACGCACTGGCCGCTAGCGGCCTCAGCCGGTTGCGCCATAAGTTGCCAAGCATGCCGCAGATTTCTTCGATGGCGAAGGCGGAAAAAGCAGCCAGCCCATCTTTCTCAAGGCCTCGCGCGCAGTCGCCGCCGAAATACCCTTCGATAAGAGGCTTTCCGAAGGGGCGCAGATGATAGGCGCCGGTATCGTTGCGATCTATCTGGCCGAAGATGCGGCCATTATCCGGCAACTCTTCCGGGCCTTCGACTGCCAGATAGAGTTTGTTGGCGATGCCCAGCGGCAGCATTGCCGCGGCTTCGAGTTTTGACGGAATGGCTGGAGTAAAGCGGATGATTTCACGGGCGAGAATATTTGTGGGGACAGCAATGACAATCGCGCGGGCCTGCAAGGCGCCTCGCGCCGTTTCAACCGATATCATCGCGCCGCTGTGGTCGATGCGGCTGACGGGGCAATCATAGATGGCGGGCACATCATCGGCGAGGCGGGCGATCAGCGCGCCATAGCCCTGGGTTATGCGATAGTTGATTTCGCTGTCATGATAATTGTCGAAATCCTTTGCCGACAGGCGCGCAAGTTCACAACCATTGACATAGGTGCTGACCGCGTCGATCAGCGCGCTCCAGGGGGCGCCCTGATCGAGACAATCGGATGCCGGACGGTCGGTTGGCTCTTGAGCTGCGGCTTCAAGCCGGGAATAAAATTTCGCCTGCGCCGACCGGAAAGCGGCCTGGTCCTGCGAGGGGAAAGCATCCTCAGACATCATCTCCTGCCAGGGGGGCGGCGTCTTGTCGGCGGTAAAACCGAGATCGCCGGCTATGCCGACATAGGGATTGTCATCGGCTGAATGGAGCCAGCCGCAACCAAGATCAAGGGCATGCCCACCGTGGATTTCCGTCAAGGCGCGACCGCCCGGGCGGCTGCGCGCCTCGATCAACTGGACGTCGAGTTTTGCAGCGGTTAATTCGCGCGCCGCTGCGATGCCAGCTGCGCCCGCGCCAATGACCGCAACGTCGCATTGTTGGCGGAAAGACGCTTTCATGGACGCTTCCTGAGCTGTCAGGATTATTCGAGGATCGGCTCGGCCTTGAGCGCGGCGCGCACAAAATAATAAAGACCAACGAGGCCGAGCAACGTCCCGGCGATTTCAAATATGGTTGCAAACAAAGGCGGCAATTCGAAAATACCGCCAATGGCCCAGCCGGCGGCCCAGGTCATGCCGACGAGTTCGGTGCCGACCAGAACGGTTACGCTGCCGACGGTCAGCAGGTTCTGCCAATTGATTTTCTTGGGTTCCGCCACGGGGCACTCCGTCCATTCGCTACCCCGGAGGTACACCATGGCGCTTTCGGGCGCAACTTGTACCGGTGGCAGCAGGTTTCATCGCCAATTGGTATCAAAGCGAATGTATCGATCCCAGAAACAGGGTTGCGCCGAGGAGAAACACAGCGACGGCAGCAGCGCATTCCAGCGCCCTGATGAGAACAACGCCGCGCGTACCGCCTTGCCCCGCATAACGCAACGCGATGTTCTTGGCGAGCACGGCGACGGCAGCGAGAGCACCTGTGGTCAGGGCCGTCCCCAGCGCCATGGCAAAGGTTGCAGCAACGCCTGCCAGAAAAATGCCCTGCGCTACAGCGAATACGAGTACCAGGATCGCGCCCGAACACGGGCGCGCGCCGGCCGTTACGACGGTCGCCAATGCCGCGCCCCAGGAGAAGTTCTCGCCGAGCGTTTTTGGATCGGGCGCATGAAAATGTCCGCAATGTTCGTCGCGAACATGGCCGGGTTCGCCGTGTGCATGATGTTCGTGCGCCTGATGGTCATGATCGTGCTGGGTTTGGACTTTGGCGAGCACGGGCGTCAGCGTTTGAACACCGTGGCCGTGATCGTGTGTTCCTGCATGCGCATGAGAATCGCCATCGCCGTGGTTATGTGAATGATGGTGATCATGCGAGTCATGAGCATGGTGGTCATGTGGAGGAGGCGCTGCCACCGGCGAGGGCGAACTATGGGCGTCTGCGGCTGGTCTCAACGAAGGCAAAACGGCCATCAGCGCCCGGCCCTTGATCCAGATCAGCCAGAGTCCCAATAGCGCGATGCCCGCAAAGCTGGCGACTTCCACGAGATTGGCGACAGATTTCATGCGATTGGATGTGGCATTCAGCACCCACGCAAGAATGCCGACAATGGCAATGGCTACAATCGCTTGCAGCATTGCGGCCAGAAACGAAATGGCAATGCCGCGATTCAGTGCTCTTTCATTGGCAAACATATAGGAAGCCACGACGGCCTTGCCGTGGCCGGGACCCGCAGCGTGAAAGACGCCATAGGCAAAACTGACGCCCATCAGCGCCCAGACTGCTGACGGGTCTGTCTTGATTGCACGCACGCCGGACGACAGCATGCGTTCGAAAGCAATCTGCTGTGCGAATATCCAGCCGGTGATGCCACCCTGCGGCGCCGCTCCGCCTTCGCTGATGCCGACGTTGAACGGGTTTTTGGCCTGCGCCAGCGCGTCGACGCCGCCCAGAAGCAAGGCTGCCGCGCACACGCTTATGATTGCAATCGCGATCCATGTTTTGTCGCAGGAATTTCTGGTCTGCATGGACTTTCTCGGGGTTACCTGGAGTTCCTCAGAGTACCTGTAGCTTCTCGGAGTTATCTGGAGTCTCTCGGAGTTACGGGCAAGCGACGGATGCGCGCGTGGCGAGTTTGGCGCCGAAGTCGGCTCCTGGAGAATCGTTTGTGCCTGCTGATTGCTGCAGACGGCGGGTCTCTTCGTCGGACAGGGGCTTTGGCGTCACCATGCGCAAGGAACAGCCTTGCGGCGCATTCTTCATGGTCACCGGATTTTGCTTCTCAAAGTCGAATGCAACGAAATAATCAGGATCAAAAACCTGCATCATGAACGCCTTGCTGGCGCTGGCGGGCTCTTTGAACTCGGCTGTGAAATGCAGCGTGACGTTCTGTTTTGCATCAAGCGATATCGTGGCGTCCGTGACGTCCCTGAACTCGGCGGATTTGCCGCCGGCCCGCACGATGGTGAAATAACTGTATTCGGAGAGTTGCTTGACGTTGGTTTTGGCGAGTTCGTTCAATTCGCTCTGGTTGGCCTTGCCGTCCTTGACCATGCCTTGCACTGCGAACGCTGAATACATCTCATCGAAAGTCCAGCTATGGCGAACGCCCGTGATCTTTCCATCTGATGCAAAGACGATTTCGCTCCGGACAGCTACGTAAACGTGAGGGTGTGCGAGCGCGGGACCGATAGCGCCAAAGCTGGCGGCGATGATCGCGGGTGCAAGACGTCGGGACAGGCGGGTCGTCATGATGCCTCTTCGAACTTCCGGTCAGGACGAATGGGCTGCCGGTCTGAATCACGATGTTACAGAAATACGCGCCGTCGCGCCATTGCTTCCTTTGCAGCCAATTGTGTCGGGCTTGATGTTTGGAGCGCTGCAAAGCGGCTTGAAACGGCAGGGGGCCTGACTTACTTTTTGTGCTAAAATGCCGCAATGAATCGCCTCCGTAATGGCAGCGTCCGAGCAGGCAGAGGAAACGTCATGGACGACAAGGTCAGCATTTCGCCGGACCGCATTTCTCCGCCGGAGCGCGCAGGCGCGCAGAACGCCGTGACGCTTGATGACAAATACGACCTCCGCCGCAGCCGTATTTTTGTGTCGGGAAATCAGGCAATCGTTCGCCTGCTGTTGCTGCAGAAAGAACGTGACCGGGCCAACGGTCTGAATACGGCTGCGTTTGTGACGGGTTACCGGGGCTCTCCCCTCGGCGGTCTCGACCAGCAATTGTTCCATGCCCAGAGCCGTCTGGTGGCGGAAAATATCATTTTCAAGCCGGGCCTGAACGAGGATCTTGCCGCGACGGCTGTCTGGGGGAGCCAGCAGGCGGAAATGCGTGGCGAAGGCAAGTTCGATGGGGTTTTTGCCCTGTGGTATGCGAAGGGACCAGGGGTTGACCGTTCCGGCGATGTGTTCCGCCATTCAAATCTCGCGGGGACATCCAGCAATGGTGGCGTCATCGCGCTGATGGGCGATGATCACACAGCGGAATCTTCCACGACAGCGCATCAATCCGAGTTTCATTTCCTTGATGTGATGATGCCCATCTTGCATCCGGCGGGCGTTCAGGAAATTCTCGATTACGGCCTTCTGGGTTGGGCGCTCAGCCGCTACGCAGGCGTTTGGGTTGGCATCAAGCTCGTAAAAGATACCGTGGAATCTACCGCTTCCATCGACGTATCTGGTGAAAACGTGAAGCCGGTGACGCCCCAGGATTTTGCAATGCCGGACGGCGGATTGAATATCCGCCCCAACGATCCCGTGCTCACGCAGGAAGCGCGGCTGCAGGATTACAAGCGCGACGCGGTCGTTGCCTGGGTGCGGGCCAACAAGCTCAATCGCATCATCACCTCGGGTGGCCCGAAGGCAAAAGTCGGCGTTATCACGACCGGTAAGTCCTATCTCGATGTGCGGCAGGCGCTCGACGATCTTGGCATCGACGAGACGCGCGCCAACGATCTGGGTTTGCGGCTTTACAAGATAGGTTGTCCCTGGCCGATGGAGCCGCAGGGCCTGAAGCAATTTGCAGAAGGGTTGGAACTCATCATCGTCGTTGAGGAAAAGCGCTCGCTGATTGAAGTTCAGGTGCGCGAAGAACTCTATGGCACTGCGGATCAACCCGTTTGCGTTGGCAAGAAAGACGAGGCGGGCAATTGGTTGTTTCCGGTCAAGGGCGCGCTCGACAGTAATGATATTGCCGTCGCCATCGGGGAGCGCCTGTTACGTTTCCATGGCGGAGACGAAAAACTTCGCCAGCATGTGGACGAAATTCGAGCTTTCCAGAAATCGCTCGCGGAAACAAAAGATGCGGCGGTGCGCATTCCTTATTTTTGTTCGGGCTGCCCGCATAATTCCTCGACGAAAATTCCGGAGGGCGCCCGCGCCTATGCCGGTATCGGCTGCCACTACATGGTGCAGTGGATGGATCGGGGCACGGAAGGTTTCACCCAGATGGGTGGCGAAGGCGCTAACTGGATTGGCGAAGCCCCGTTCTCGACACGCAATCATGTCTTCCAGAATCTTGGCGATGGCACCTACAATCATTCCGGCATCATGGCTGTGCGCTGGGCCATCGGCACAAAGACGAACGTCACTTATAAAATTCTCTACAATGACG
>CAMDKB010000237.1 GCA_945901195.1 Rhizobium sp. Q54 | reverse complement strand
CTCCTCGGCGAATTTGCGTCGGAAGAATGCGCCAACTATTTTAGGCACGCGGGATATGATCCAAATTAGGCGCGAGGCGCTCTAGATCGATATAATACCAATCGCCCTAAACATTGACCGACGCCCATTCGCGGGATCCGATTGAACGGATGCGGGCTGGATCGTTGACCAGGAACATCCATGCGTCCTCACATGCCTGAACGATGGCATCGTAGGTGTCCCAGACCAGTGCGCAGAGTTTGTTCTGGCGGAGATATTGCCAGACGTTTTCCATCGGGTTCAACTCAGGCGCGTAAGGCGGCAGCTGCAGAAGCGTGATGTTCTTCGGCACGATCAGCTTTCCCCCAGGCTGATGCCAGCCAGCACCATCTAGGACCAGCACCGCATGCGCGCCTCGTGCGACCTGGGCACTGATTACCTTCAGATGCTCATTCATCGCCTCGGCATTCACTGCGGGCATGATGATTGCGGCGCCCACGGCGCGGGCCGGACAGATCGCACCCAACAGATACGCCGAGTCATGACGGTTGTCGCGCACCATCGACGGACGGGATCCCTTCTCAGCCCAGATATAGGTGTGCCCTCCCTTCTGTCCCACGCGGGCTTCGTCCTGGAACCATATCTCGACCGGCTGACCGCTCAGAGCCGTGCCACCCAGAAAAGCTTCTTTCACCAGGCTCGCGAAGTTTTTTTAAAAGTCGCCTGGGCCGCTTCATCCTTTTTCGGATGGAAAGGACGCGGTTGCAGCCGGGTCAGACCCATCTTGCGCAACCATTTCCCGATGGTCCGCTCGTTGACATCGACGGCGTAACGCCGGGAGACCTCCGCGCGGAGATCGATGCAACGCCAGCGGACCACACCGTGTTGCGCCAGATCGGGGCCCTGCAGGACCGTTGCCTTCAGCTCCGCCATCTGCGCCTCGCTCAGCAACGGCGGCTTGCCCGGACCATGGCCCGATTTCAGGCCCGCGATCCCCATGTCGTTGTAGCGATGCACCCAGTCGCGGAGCGTCTGACGGTCCATCCCGGTCTGATCCGCCGCCTCGCTTCGGGGCCGGCCATCCAGAACAAACGCCAGGGCAAGCAGACGGCGAACCACCGCGCCGTCGCGGATCTTCGACGCCAACGCGCGAAGCTCATCGGCCCTATAGTCGGTTCGGGTGATGGCCAGTGGCTTGCCCATTCGATCCTCCGCCGGCCGATGATCGGCCACGGTCGATCGAATCAAAATAACGGACCGATTCCTAGCCCCCCTCCTGGAGAGTCATGCGTCAGGGCGGGTGGTATTACACAATCGCGCCGAGGTGCGCCAAACTACAAATATGAAGCGGTTGTTCTTGGGCGTCGCCTAAGCGCCTACGCATCAGCGTCAGCAAAAGCCGAGCGCATCGTGGACAGGCTTTAGCCTATGGCGCGCGTATTTCGGTTAGTTCAGTTTGCAGCCAGTCACAGGGTCGGCGACGTTACGGATCGTGTCGAGAATTTCAAACACGACTTCATTGCCCTTCAATACGGTTTTCACGATATATATATGCTGGGTGATCCCGCGATCGGTCGAGCTTAACTTGATGGGACCGCGTGGCCCGGTGAAGGCAATTTTTTCCATGGCCGTAACATAGGCAGCTTTGTCCGCCGTATCGCCGTTGAGCGCCTTGGCTCCCTCGAGAATGACGCGCATGGTATCATAGCCATACGCGGCGAACTCGCCGGGCCCCGTCTTAAATTTGGCTGTGTAGGCTGCGACGAATTTCTTGTTTTCGGGTGTATCCAGTTCAGGCACATAATTAGCCGACGAAATTACGCCCGCCGCCGAGGCGCCTTGCGCGTCGCGGAGGTTTGGCGGCGTAATGCCGATGCCACTGAACAGAGGGATTTTGTCCCTCATCCCGAAGGCATCATATTGCTTCACAAATAAAATAGCCTCGGTGCCATAGAAGATTCCGAAGATCGCGTCCGGATTGGTGGCGCGCGCTTGCGCGATATAGGGCCCATAATCTTGCGTCTTTCCGAATGGCGGATACGCTTCGCCGACAATCGTTCCGCCACTCGCGACATAGGCCTTCCTGAAGCCCTCCACGACTTCGCGCGGGGCCACATAATCGGAAGCTAGAATGAAGACGCGCTTCTTGCCGTTCTTCGCCATCCATTCGCCGATGGGAATAGAATACTGGCTCACTGAATAGGAAGCACGGATCACGAAACGCTCACACTTCTCGCCTGACAGGAGGTCCGTTCCCGCATTCGATATCACGAGCGGAATGCGTTCTTTGGCGACGAATGGCCCCACCGCCAGCGCGACCGCGGACGACACAATGCCCGCGAGCACGTCCACCTTGTCGGAGGTCACGAGCTTACGCGCCTTGGTCAATCCGGTGGCCGGACGTCCTTCGGTGTCTTCCACGATCAACTCGACCTTGCGGCCTGCAACAACACCGTTGAATTCGTCGATCGCAATCTGCATTCCGTTGATCTGCTCGATTCCGATGGGAGCAAACAAACCCGAAGTCGGCATGAGCACGCCGACCTTGAGCGGGCCGGCGGATTGCGCCCACCCGCTCGTCGCAAGCGCCACAGCGCCTGCAAATGTGACACCAAAGCAAGTGGAAACAATAAAGGCGCGGGTATCCCGTAGCATATCTCACTCCCTTCTATTTTGACGCCGAAGTGCTGAACGTTGCAAGAACATAGGCGTACTTCGCGCGCGCACATTTGCCTATCTGATCGCTTTTTTGACATCCTGTATCCGGAGACAACCAATAGCAATCAAAATTGCCATGGCGCGGGTGAAGCCTGGGTTGTGTTCAGCCGACATTTACCAGATGAACGCCGCCTCGACGCCTGAAACCTTGTGCACCGGCAGATTGGGGTCATCGCAGAATCTTCCACAAAACGCACTCGCAATCGCCGTCGGCGTCAGTCGAGTCGCCAGAGTTTGCGCACGATTGCGTCCTTTTCCGTCGATGGGCCGGTGTAGACGACGCGGCCTTCTTCGAGAATGCAGGTGCGGTTGGAAATCTTCAGCGCCTCGGTTACATTCTGCTCCACCAGTAGCACCGTCTTGCCCATCTGGTCGCGCAAAAGCCGCACGCGCTCGAACAATTGGGCAACGATGATCGGTGCGAGGCCTGCCGAAGGCTCGTCAAGCAGCAGCACTTTGGGTTCGGTCATCAGGGCAATGCTGACCGCGAGCATCTGCCGTTCGCCGCCACTTAGGACGCGGGCGGGCTGATCGCGGCGTTCCTGCAAAATGGGGAACATGCCATAGACTTCGCGTATGTTTCGTGCGACCGCCGCCGGCCCGCCGGCACCCTTGACGGCGCCGAGCCGCAAATTGTCTTCGACGGGCAGGTTTGGAAACACATTGCCTTCCTGCGGCACGAAGCGCAGGCCCATGGCCACCTTGTCGAAGGCGCGGGCGTGCGTCATGTCGCGCCCGGCGACATTCACCTCTCCGCCCGTCACCGGCAGCAGGCCAAAGATCGCCTTCAGCAGGGTCGATTTGCCCGCGCCATTGTGCCCAAGCAGGCACACAATTTCCCCCTCGGCGACCGTGAGATCAATATCTTGCAGGACCTCGTAATTTCTGTAGCCGCTGCGCAGGCCGCGAATATCAAGCATCGTAGACCCGCCCTAGATATTCCTTGATCACGCGCTCATCATTGAGCACCTGCTGAACGCTGCCGCTGGCCAGCACGCCCCCGCCCTGCAGAACGAAAACCTGATCGGCGAGTTCGCGGACAAAATCCACATTATGTTCGATGAGCAGCACGCCGCGCCCCTCGGTCCGGGTGAGGCGGCGCACCAGTTTGGCGATATTGGGTAGCAGCGACAATTCAACGCCCGCCGCTGGTTCATCGAGCAGAACGAATCTGGCGCCGGTGGCGGCGGCCCGCGCCAGGGCGATCAGCTTTTGCTGCCCAAAGGGCAGTTCGCCTGCGGGACGGGAGGCAACGCCGCTCAGCGCGAGATCGTCCAGCAGGGACATGGCGGCGTTGCGATTGCTGCGTTCGGACGGGCCGAAGTTCGTGAAGGCTGACAGCACGCCTTCGCCACGCTGGCGGGGAATACCGGCCAGCACGTTTTCAATCGCCGTCAGCGTCGGGAATATTCGGACATCCTGAAAGGTGCGGCAAATGCCCCGCCGCACAATCTCAACCGTGGACGTGCCGGTGATCATTTCGCCATTCAGAAACGTTTGACCGCCAACCGGGATGTATACCCCGCAAACAACGTTCACGAGCGTGCTTTTGCCCGCGCCATTGGGGCCGATGCACGCGGTGATGCCGCCAAGGTCGACCGTGAAGGAAATGTCTTCGAAGACGCGGACGCCGCCGAAGCGCATGGACAGGCCTTCGGCCCGCAGCTGGCTATTCGCGGAAGTCATGCTTGCCTACCAGACCCTGACGGCGGAACAACATAAGGACGATGAGCAGCAGGCCATAAAGACCCGATTGCAACGGGCCTGTCAGCGTGCTTGGCAAGCCGACATATCGCAGGCCCTCGGTGAAGCCGATCAGGAGAACAGGGCCCAGCACGGAGCCTGCAAGGCTGGCCAATCCTCCGACGCCGATGAAGACAAGGATGGCGATGGAGGTATTGAGCGTGAAAAGCGTGGGATCGATATAGAAAAGCGTTGCGCCATAAAGCGCGCCGGCAAGCCCGGCAAGCGCGCCACCCACCGCCCAGACGGAAATCTGGAACATTCGCGGCTCCTTGCCAATGGAGCGCAAGGCGTCGGGCCGGTCGCGCGTAGCGCGCAGCGCGCGACCATAGGGCGAAGCATCCAGCCGCCAGCAGGCCAGGGCGCTGACGATGGTGACGGCGAGAACAGACAGGAAGAGATTGCGCGCCCCTGTCGCGAAGGCCGGAAGTTCCAGGCCATACAGACCTTCGCTGCCCTCGACGCGCGGCGCGAGATTGTGAAAGAGGTCAAAGAACAGGAAATTGAGCCCGAGCGTGCCCAATGCAAAATAAAAGCCTTCCAACCGCTGCAACGGCAGCAATGTCGCGACTGCCACAAGGGCGCTGACGGCCATGGCCGCCAGGGCGGCGA
The DNA here is from genome assembly GCA_945901195.1 of Rhizobium sp. Q54. Taxonomy (GTDB): domain Bacteria; phylum Pseudomonadota; class Alphaproteobacteria; order Rhizobiales; family Beijerinckiaceae; genus Terripilifer. Next base: position 2,265 of record CAMDKB010000237.1, on the reverse strand, counting down.
TGGGGAAGGGAACATGAAAGAAAATGTTGAGAACAGCAGCCGTATAGGCGCCAACGCCGAGATAGGCGGCCTGTCCCATCGCCATCAGGCCCGTATAGCCGATCACCAGATTGGCGCCGAGGCTGAAGATGATCCAGACGCTCATAAGTGTCGCTATGTAGAACAGGTGATCCATCAGCCAAACAATCCTTTCGGCCTGAACAGAATAAGGATGATCATTATCGCAAAGATGCAGAATGTGACCCATTCGGGATAGAAGAAACCCGCATAGGCGGTGATGATGCCTAGCGCGAGGCTGCCGGTGATGCTGCCCAGCAGGATATTGCGCACGCCGCCCAGGATCACCGCAACGACGGCGATGAAAAGCGTCCGGTTGCCGCTGTCGGACGTGATGCCGCCGTCATAGGCGGTGAGCACACCCGCCAGTCCGGCCATGGCCGATGCGACAAGAAAAATCGCATTGCGGGTCTGATCGACATTCATGCCGACGGCGGCCGCCAGTTGTTCATTGTCGGTAAGGCCTCGGACTTCGAGGCCCGTGCGTGTGCGGTGCAACCAAAGATAAAGCAGAAAGTAGGTAAGTGCGACGAGGCCCATAATGCCAAGGTCAAACTTGCGGATCGCGGCGCCGCCGACGGTCCAAAGTTCCATCGACGTTGTGCGGGCGACGGCGATCACGCCACTGGTCAGCACGAGATAGATGGCGTCGAATACGAGCACAATGCCTAGGGATGCAATGAAAACGCTGAACATGCCGCCGCCACGGCGCATAATCGGCAGATAGAGAAAACGGTCGATGGCGAGTCCGAGGGCCGCCGCCGCCGCGATCGCTGCCGTGGCGCTGATCGCAAGGGATATCCCGTGGATGCGGTGCATGTACCAGAAGACATAGCCCGCGGTGATAAAGACCGTTCCATGGGCGACATGAAAAATGCGCAAGGTGGCGAAGATCAGGGCGAAGCCAACCGCCACAAGCGCGTAATAGCCGGCAAGACCAAGGCCGATTATCAGGGTTTGAATCATCTCTTGCGCCGGTTTGGTACTGAAGGGGCGAAGCTGACAGCCTTTGTATTTCAGCTTTCAGGGCGTGATTTCTTCAAATTCCGCCTTCAGTGCATCCTTCACGCGGTAAACGCCTACGGGAATGATGGTCTGCCCGTCTTCCTGCATGGTGACAAGGCCTCCGCCAATGCTGGGAAAATCCTTGAGCGTGGCAAGGCCGTCGCGAATGCCCTTTGCAGTGGAGCCGTTCTTGACGACGGAATCGGCGATCATGTTGATCATGTCATAGGCCTCCAGCGAGGCATAATCAGGCTCGAAGCCCATGCGCTTGGTGTAGGCGTCAATCAGTTTTGCTGCGGCTTTCTTGTCATACTTGAAGCCGCCGAATACGAGGCCGTTGGCGGCGGGGCCTGCAGATTCGCGATAACTCTTCACCGTCATGCAGGCACAGCCGCCATACAACGGAGCATTGATGCCCAATTCGCGCACCTGCTTCATGATCGAGCCTTCATCGGGTGTGCCATGGCCCATGATGAAGATCGCATCGGGCCCAAATTCCTTGGCGCGCGTTATGATCCCGCGAAAATCGGTGTCGCCGAGTTTGAACAGGGCTTCTTCATATTGCGCGCCAATTCTGGCCGCCTCGGCTTTTGCAACGGGCGCAATGAATTTCACGACGGGCGTATTGGGATAAAAGGCGAATATCTTCTTCACGCCCGTCTTGCGCCAGACCTCGGCGACGCCGGGAAGCGATCTTGTTACAAGCGGCGAATGGGCGAAGGCGAACTGCGTATTGGCGACAAGCCCGGGCGCTTCCACCGGGCTGATGATCGGAATCTGGAACTGCTTGGCCAGAGGTATCTGTGCGCTGACCACATTGGTGAAAATCGTCAATATCGAGGTGACGCTATCGACCTGAACAAGTTTGCGCATCGCCGATACGCCGCCATCCGGCGTGCCCTTGCTGTCTTCCACAACGAGCTGCAACGGCCGGCCGCCGGCGCCGCCCGCCGCATTGCGTTGTTCAATCGCGATCTCGATGGCGGGCAGCATCAATTGACCCCATGCGCCCTGTGGTCCGCTGAGCGGATAAGTCACGCCAATCTTGACCGGCGGGCCGCTTGTGGCCTGGGCAGCGGCCACGCCGCACATCAGGGCTGCGGCGGCGGCGCCTGCTGCGATGCGGACAAAAAGTTGCGATAGATCCCAACTGGCGAGCGCCATGGCTTCCTCCGTGTTTCAACCCTGTTTGCCCGTCAATAT
>CAMDKB010000236.1 GCA_945901195.1 Rhizobium sp. Q54 | reverse complement strand
CGTGGGCACATTGTTCGCGCTGATCTATCTGCTGACGTTTGCCGGTGCGCTCGTGGCTGAATCCTATCAGCACAGCAATTGGCGGCTGCAATCCCTGCTGACCAAGGCGTGGTGGGATCTGGGCGCGGCCTTTCCCTATGTGACGGCAGGGACCGCCGCCTGGGTCGTCTTCGCCTATTATTTCAACCAGAACATCATTGGCCTGGCAACCGGCGGGCATGAAATCACCCGCGAGGAATATCCCAAACTCTACGACCTGCTTGAAAACCTCTGCATCTCGCGCGGCATGACCATGCCGTCCTACGAGATCATGGAAACCGATGTCCCCAATGCGTTCGCCTCCGGCGTCAATGAAAAGCAATACAAGATCACGCTTACGCGCGGCATTATCAATCTGTTGAGTGACGACGAGCTTGAAGCGGTGATTGCCCACGAACTCACCCATATCCGCAATGGCGATGTTCGCATGATGATCTTCGCCATGATCATAGCTGGTGTCGTCGCCTTCTTTGCGGAAATGTTCTTTCGTACGTTTGGCAATGTGCGGCCTTCCCGCTCATCGAATGACGACGGCGAAAAAGGCAAGGGCGGCGCTTTCGCAGCTGTCGCTATCGCGTTTATTCTGGTTGCGGCTGCCTGGGCGTTGTCGCTGATGATCAGACTGGCGCTCTCGCGATCACGCGAGTTTCTGGCAGATGCAGGTTCTGCCGAACTCACAAAAAACCCGGACGCCATGATCGCGGCCTTGCGCAAAATCGAAGGCAAGGGCGAAATTCCCAATGCGCCCTCAGCGGTGATGGAAATGTGCCTCGACAATCCGCGTTCGGGTTTCGCCGACCTGTTTTCAACACACCCATCGGTGGACAAACGTGTGGATGCGCTCGTGCGCTACGCGGGCGGACACGATGTGGACCCGGTCAATGACGTTGATCAGCAGGATTTACCGGCTGAAGAGCTGGATCAACAGGGGCCGCAAAGCCAGATGCCACAGGATCATATCGATCAAGCGGGCGCGACAGGTGGCTTACAGCCACCGGCCTCGCCGGTCCCCGTGCCCGGCCAGTTCCTGCCGCGCGGCAAGGGCCGCAAGCTCAAGATGCCGTGGTAGCCTAGGTGAGCTGCTGCTGACGTGCCATGTTAACGGGCGTGACGGCCGCCACCCTGCCCCACGCCATGCGCCGAGCGAGCTTCGTGAAGCTGTTGACGATCATGGGTGCGCTGCTCCCAGTCGGCGCGCAACGTCTGGCGGGCAGCTTGAACTTCCTGCGGATTGCCAGCGGCGCGCGCGGCGCCAAGGCGTGCAAAATCTTCGCGTAGCTTTGCCCGGTCGCCTTCAAGCTTCTGGCGCATTGGCGCCAGTTCGGCTTGCACTTTTTCGCGGTCCACCCGGGTTTGCATGCGCACTTCCTGAAAACCGATACGTGCCTGCTGCAGGCGCTGCCTATCCACCCCGAGCGCGGCGGTGTTTCCGGCGGCTTTGTCCTTTTCCAGGGCCTCCCGTGCGGCCTGCCTTGCGTCGTTTGCGGTTTTCATTTTGGCTCGGTCGGCCGCCAGATCCTGCGCGCTTGCGCCAGTTATTGTAAATAGCATCGCCGCCATCCCGGTTATAAAAACTTTCATCGAGAGCCCCTTTTGCATGAGCCCTTCGATTACGTCGCAATTGAAGAGAACAAATTGAATTAACCCGCTAAAACTTTAGTTTTAACTTCGATTTACGAAAAGAGCCCGCATTCCGCGCGTTGTAAGGGCTAAGGCCGCGCACGCCCCGCGTGCCAAAGTGATGTGTCAACGATTTGGCATCATACATGCTCCACCGCGACGATCCCCGGTATTGCTTTGATCGCGCCAGCTATCTGGGGATTGACGCGGAATTTTCCCGGCAGACGCACTTCCACTTCGCTGCGCTCCTTTTCCAGCATCAGCACAAGCGAAACTTCGCCCTCACCACGGGTGGCCAGCCGCTGGGTGATGGAACCCAGGGCTTCGGTGTCGCGCAGAAAAATCCGCAGGCCCGATTGGACGCGATTGGCGGCGGCTTCCAGCGGTTCGGCTGTGACGATCCGGGCACGCACATCTTCACCTTCAACACTGGCCTGCATGGTGATGAGCACGGCGGCGCCTTTTTCCAGCAGGTCGCGATATTGATTGAGGCCTTCCTGAAACATGATGGCTTCGTACTGACCCGAAGGATCTGACAGTGTGACGATTCCCATCTTGTTGCCGCTCTTGGTGCGCCGTTCTGCGCGGTCCAGCACGACAGCCGCGAGCCTGCCAGCGGAGGCGCCCTGCTTGACCGAGCGGGCGAAAGTGGACCAGCGATCAACCTTGAGCCGCTTCAAAATTCCCTCATATTCATCGAGCGGATGGCCAGACAAGAAGAAACCGATGTTTTCAAATTCGCGCCGCAATTTCTCGGCCGCAGTCCAGGCTGGCACTTTGGGCATCGCCATCGGCGCTTCGTCCGCGGCCCCGCCGAACAGGCCTGCCTGTCCCGCCTGCGCCTCGGCCTGCATCCGGTTGGCAACAGCCAGGATTGTTTCCATCGCAGCGAACGCGCGCGCCCGGTCCTTTTCAAGGTCGTCGAAAGCTCCCGCCGCACAGAGGCTTTCGAGCACCTTCTTGTTGACCTCGCGTGGATTGATACGGCGCGAAAAATCACCAAGATCGCGGAAGGCCTTGTCGCCCCGCGACGCTATCAGTGAAGCCGCCTGCCCTTCGCCCGTGCCTTTGACCGCCGACAGAGCGTAGCGGATAGCCAATGTGCCATCCGCTTGTGGATGCACTTCAAAATCCACGCCAGAGCCGTTCACACTGGGCGGCAGTACCTTGAGGCCCATGCGCCGGGCTTCATTGCGGAATTCCGCCAGCTTGTCGGTATTGCCCTTGTCCAGCGTCATTGATGCGGCCAGGAACTGGACGGGATAATTCGCCTTGAACCATGCCGTCTGGTAGGCGATCAACGCATAGGCGGCAGCGTGGCTCTTGTTGAAGCCGTAGTCGGCGAATTTGGCCAGCAGATCGAAGATTTCATTGGCTTTCGATTTTGCCAGGCCACGTTCCACAGAGCCAGTGACGAAACGCTCACGCTGGGCGTCCATCTCGGCCTTGATCTTCTTACCCATCGCGCGGCGCAGCAGATCGGCTTCACCCAGTGAATAGCCTGACAGGATCTGGGCAATCTGCATCACCTGTTCCTGATAGATGATGACGCCGCACGTCTCCTGCAAAACCGGCTTGATCTTTTCGTGGATATAATCGGCTTCCTGCTCGCCGTTCTTTACCGCGCAATACACGGGGATATTGGCCATGGGGCCGGGACGATAGAGCGCGACCAGAGCGATAATATCCTCGAGCCGGTCGGCTCGCATTTCGGCCAGCGCCTTGCGCATGCCAGCACTTTCCACCTGGAACACGCCGATGGTCTCGCCGCGCCCGAGCATTTCGTAGGTCTTCTTGTCATCAAGCGGCAGTTTGTCGATGTCGATATGCACACCCTGCTGGGCGATGAGTTTGACCGTCTTGGACAGGGTGGTGAGCGTTTTCAGGCCCAAAAAGTCGAATTTCACCAGTCCGGCCGGCTCCACCCATTTCATGTTGAACTGGGTGGCGGGCATATCGGATTTGGGATCGCGGTAGAGCGGGACCAGTTCCTGCAAGGGTCGGTCGCCGATCACGATGCCTGCCGCGTGGGTCGACGCGTTGGAGTAGAGCCCTTCCAGCTTTTCGGCGATGCCGAGCATCATGCTGACACGCTCGTCATTGTCTGAAGCTTCGCGCAAGCGTGGCTCATCCGTGATCGCCTGTTTCAGCGACACAGGTGCGGCGGGATTCTGTGGCACCAGCTTGGCCAGGCGGTCCACTTGCCCCAGCGGCATCTCCAGCACGCGTCCCACATTGCGCATCACACCTCGCGCCAGAAACGAGCCGAAGGTGATGATCTGGGCCACCCTGTCCACACCATAGCGCTGGCGCACATAGCGGATGACCTCGTCGCGCCGATCCTGACAGAAATCGATATCGAAATCGGGCATGGACACACGTTCGGGATTGAGAAACCTCTCGAACAGAAGGCCAAACCGCATGGGGTCGAGGTCAGTAATCGTTAAAGACCAGGCGACCAGCGAGCCTGCGCCCGAGCCGCGGCCCGGCCCCACCGGAATACCCTGCGCCTTGGCCCATTTGATAAAATCGGCCACGATCAGGAAATAGCCGGGAAATTTCATTTTGATGATGATGCCCAGCTCGAACTCAAGGCGCTGCTCATAATCCTCGGTGATGAAATCGGGCGCCATGCCATGGACGTCGAGGCGAGCCTTGAGGCCCTCGCGCGCCTGACGTTGAAGCTCCGCCACTTCGTCCAGCGGCGAGCCGTCCACCGAGGTAAATCGCGGCAGGATCGGACCCCGGGTGCGCGGACGATAGTGACAGCGCATGGCTATTTCGACACTGTGCTGCAGCGCTTCAGGCAAATCGGCGAAGAGTTTGCCCATTTCATCGCGGGTCTTGAAGCGATGTTCCGGCGTCACTTGTCGCCGGTCGTTTTCACTGACCAGCGTTCCATCCGCGATGCATAACAGCGCGTCATGAGCTTCATAATCGCTTTTGGCCGCAAAATAGGGCTCGTTGGTGGCGACCAGCGGCAAGCCTTTGCGGTAGGCGATGTCGAGCAGGCGGGGCTCAATTTCTTTTTCGGTGGCCAGTCCATGGCGCTGGATTTCCACATAAAGGCGGCGGTCGTAGATTTGCGCGAGCTTGTCGATCCGCGCCTCGGCGGCATCGGGCCGGCCTGCGGAAATGGCTATGTCCAGCGCGCCGGTTGGCCCGCCGGTCAGCGCAATCACGCCTTCGCGACACTCTTGCAGCAGGTCGAGATTGACGTGGGGGAGATCGCCAGGATCGGAATCAAGCCAGGCCGAAGACGCCAGCCGCATGAGGTTGAGATAGCCCGCCTCATTGGAGGCGAGCAGCACGAGAGCGGCGCGACCGGCTCGGCCATCATCCGCACGCGAGCCGAATATCGGGGAATCGCCGAAATCGACGATAGAATGCAGCCCGATGATCGGCTGGATGCCGTCCTTGTAGACTTTCTCGGAAAACTCCAGCGCACCGAACAGATTGTTCGTATCCGTAATCGCCAGCGCGGGCTGGTTGTCGGCCTTGGCGAAGGAGATCAGTTTGGAGATCGGCAGCGCGCCTTCGCGCAGTGAGAAGGACGAATGGACGTGCAGATGGACGAACCCGACCTTGCGGATGATCTCCGGCAGGGGCTTGCCCTGCGTTGCTGCCGTGTTTGCCGGATCGTCCATACTCGTGCCCGCTTTTCAGACGGAGCTGCCGGAAACTGGCGCTCGCGAATCTGCAGGCGCACATGATCGGCCAGACGGACGCCGCGGTCGAGAGGCAAGACGGTCCGGCGAGGGCTTCTCCCCGCCATCAACAGGCTGTTAGGAGCCAGCCCCGGTCAAAACTGCAATCAAAGTCAGAAACGCGCCGAGCGAAGCGAGTTCGAATGTACCGGCCAGAACGTTACGCACCATGGGAACACCTCATCAATTCCTGATATGAACACTATATGTTTTTGTTTTGTTCACGTCAATGTTAAAGCTAAGGGTAAAATTGCGTCCTCCAGGTAGAAATTGCGGCAGGGTTAATTTGGGAGCCCTACTCCAGCTCCACCACTTTCCCGTCTTGCAGGGTCACGCGCCTGTCCATCCTGCGCGCCAGCTCCATGTTATGGGTAGCGACCAGGGCGGCGAGGCCGGATGCCTGCACAAGCTGTGTCAATGCGCCGAAGACGAGATCGGCGGTTTTTGGGTCGAGGTTGCCGGTCGGTTCGTCAGCCAGCAGAACGCGCGGGCCGTTGGCGACAGCACGGGCAATGGCGACGCGTTGCTGTTCGCCGCCTGACATTTCGGCAGGCCGATGGGTGAGCCTATGTCCGAGGCCAAGATAGGCAAGCAATTCGGTCGAGCGTTCAGCGGCGACGGGCTTGGTAATGCCCCGTATCAACTGGGGCATCATCACGTTTTCCAGCGCCGTGAACTCCCCCAGCAGGTGATGAAACTGGTATACGAAGCCGATTTCGGTTCGCCTCATGGTTGTGCGTTCGCGGTCGCCCAGATGCGCCGTCGGCGTATCCCCGAGCCAGATTTCTCCGCCATCAGGCCTCTCCAGCATACCGGCCAGATGCAGCAACGTGGACTTGCCCGCGCCCGAAGGCGCGATCAGCGCAACCGATTGCCCGGCCCAAAGGGCGAGACTGACATCGCCCAGGACTTCCAGAGTTTCGCCAGCCTGATGGTAACGGCGTTGCACGTTGCGCATGAGCATTGCAGGCTGCACGACTGCCGCGCTTTGGATTTCTATCTCCGGAATAGTCTCGCTCATGCCCTGCTCACTCATATCGCAGGGCGTCGACGGGATCGAGCCGGGCTGCGCGCCAGGATGGGTAGATGGTCGCGAGGATCGACAGCGCCAGTGAAAGCAAGACCACAGACATCACGTCTCCGAACCGGATGACAGAAGGTAATTGACTGAGAAAGTAATATGTTGGATCAAACAAGTTCAAGTTCAACATTCGGTTGAGCGCGGTCCGAATCGACTCCAGATTGGCCGCAATGAAGTAGCCCAGCAAAAAGCCCGCCATTGTACCGGCGATACCGATTGAAACCCCTGTGAGCAGGAACACACGCATGATGGCGCCGCTGGTCGCCCCCATGGTCCGCAGAATTGCGATGGCCCGGCCCTTGTCCTTCACCAGCATGGTGAGGCCCGAAATGATGCTCAGCGAAGCGACCAGGACAATCAGCGTGAGAATGAAGAACATTACCGTACGCTCGACCTTGAGCGCATCGAAAAAGCTCTGGTTGCGCTGACTCCAGTCAATCATCAGGAGCGGTTCCTCAAGAACGGAGCCGATGCGATCACGTATCTGGTCCATCTGGTCGGGGTCGTCAACGAAAGCCTCGATCACGGTAGCCTGCCCGTCCCGGTTGAAATAGGCCTGCGCTTCCTCAAGCGGCATATAGACGAAAATATTGTCGAATTCGGAGACGCCGATCTGGAAGATCGCGACAACCGGATAGGCCTTGATGCGTGGAGCCATGCCGAAGGGTGTCGCTTCGCCGCGCGCTGTCAGGACGGAAATGGTATCGCCTATTCGAACACCCAGATTGTCGGCCATGCGCTGGCCGATGGCGACGCCTTCGGAGGTATCGAACCCGTCGAGCGAGCCAAACTTGACGTTCGAGCCGATGCCCGGGAGCCGTTTGATGTCCTTTTCGCGTACGCCACGCACCAGCGCGCCGGTCTGCTGAACGCGCGATGAGACCCCCGCCGCACCCTCGACCATCGGTAGAGCAAATTTCATCCCCG
>CAMDKB010000235.1 GCA_945901195.1 Rhizobium sp. Q54 | reverse complement strand
CCGTTGTGTTCTTCGTCCTGCACGGCAGGATCGCGACGCCGCTTTTCGCGCAGCAAGCCCGCCGGACCGATCAACAGACCAATGCCGCCGAGCGTGCCGAGGATCACCGGCAGATCATAGACCGGATAGGGGGCGATGCGGCCAAGGACGAAGTGATAAAGCGTTGCAACGGTTGTGGCGGCAAAGCAGAGCATGAAACCGTATAAGGTCAGATGATGATAGAGTCGGCGATTGTCGCGCGCGCCCTCTTCGTTCGTGTAGCAACCGGCCTTGCCGCCATCAAGATAACGCAGCGTGCAGGCGCCCCGCATTGCCTGCCAGAGCGATGGCTTTTCTTTCAAGGTCTGGAGTGGCTCGCCGATATCGAGCCAGAAATTGCGCGCGCCCATGAACAGCGCAACGAGCGCATAGAGAAACGCCAGGCCGAACAGCCACGCCATGCCGGTATGCGGCATGAGTTGATAGAACGAGCCTGGTCCCTTGTGGGTCGCAAACAGGGCTTTTGCATCATGCCAGGCTACGAAGCCCAGAATAAAAGATGCAACGCTCCAGGCCAGTATGATGCTGATGGCAACGCCATTGTTCTCGAACACGCCGGCAAAGATACGCGGCCAGATATAGGCTTCATAGGAATCAACACGCACCTGCGCGAGTGTCTTGGGTACGTTGACCTTGAACTCATGGGGCGGCGAGAACTGGCAGTCTTCATAGCAGGCGCCGCAGGAATGGCAGAGATTTGCGAGATAGTTCAAATCACCATCGGGAAAGGCCCGGCGCATTTCCATGGCCGGGAAGACCGCGCAAAGCCCTTCGCAATAGCGGCAGGAATTGCACACTGTCATCAGCCGGTCAGCTTCAGTGAGTGAAGCTGTTGCGTGGTTCAGTTCAATTGCGGACATTTTTTGCCGCCTCTCTGCCGGCGATCCGTCCAAACACTCTGCCTATGGTCATGCCGACGCCTGCCGCATAGCCCTGGCCCAACACATTGCCGGCCATGATTTCTCCGGCCGCGAACATGTTGGCAGTTGGCCGGCCATCCGCCATGATCATGCGCGCTTCTTCGTTTACCTGCACGCCGAGATAAGTGAATGTGATGCCGGGCCGCACGGGATAAGCATAAAACGGCGGGGCTTCGATGCGACGCGCCCAATGTGATTTTTGAGGCGTCAGGCCTTCTGTATGGCAATCGTCGAGTATCGTATGATCGAATGTGCCAGTACGAACCGACATGTTGAAATCTCGCAAGGTGGCTTCCAGTGCTGTTGGGTCCAATTGAAGTTTTTGCGCCAGCTCGCTGATCGAGTTTGCGGAGATGGGCGGAAACAGGCTGGGCATGAACATTTTCAATGACGGCTGATCGAAGATGATCCAGGCAATCTGACCCGGTTGCTGGGCCACAAGACGTCCCCAGATAGCATAGCGCTTGGGCCAGACGTCCTCGCCCTCATCGTAGAAGCGCTGGGCATGAGCGTTGACGACGATGCCGAAGACAACGCAATCGAGCCGCGTGATGATGCCGCCATCGTATTGCGGTGCACGGGCGTCAATGGCGACTGCATGACATTGCGTGGGGTCTCCGATTTCGCCTATGCCCTGTCCATGCAGCATTTTCAGCACGGTGCCCTGATTGTAGCGGGTGCCGCGGATCAGAAAGTTATAGGCTGCATCACCCCAATATTCGGCCATCCATTGGAAGTTGGATTCATGGCCACCACAGGCGGCCACGAAGGCCCGGGCAGGAATTTTGTGAATGGCGTCAGACTGCCAGACATCGGCAGCTACGAAGGCGCCGTTGCGTACATCGAGCGCGGTGACTTCAGCATCGTATTGCACATCGACGCCGAGCGATTCAGCGGTGTGATAAAGGGCATTCAGCATCGCCCGGCCACCGCCGAGGAAAAACGAATTGGTGCGGCCCAGCGACAGGGTGCCGCCAAGTGAGGGCTGAAAATGCACGCCCTGTTGCTGGATCCAGTTCAGCACATCCTTGGACTCGTGGATCATCATGCGCAGCAGCGGCTCGTTGGTGCGCCCTGCTGTGACCTTCATCATGTCGTCGAAAAATTCATCCTCGAAATACGGGCCGGTGAGTGTGTCGGTCGCGTTGTCATGAGCGCAGCGAATGTTGCAGGTGTGGCGCGTGTTGCCGCCGCGATAAAACTTTGGAGCAGATTCCACAACGAGCACCGACGCTCCGGCTCGCCGTGCGGCGATGGTCGCACACAGTGCAGCATTGCCGCCTCCAGCGACAAGGATATCGTATGTCTTGTTGGGGTCGATCATGCGTGTTTGCGGTCCGGAATCAGTTTGTTGGTTTGTATAGAGATTTCCAGCCTCCACAACACGCTGCCGGCTGGCTAATTCTTCACGCAGAGCGGCGGTAAATTCTGCGCCTGTGCCGCGAAATAGGGTTGCGCCGTCCTCCTCGAAGCGTTTGCGCATGGCGGATGAGGCCGCCGTTTCGTTGCTGGCTGCATTCAGTTGCGCAACAAGTTTAGACCATCGTCCCGCGATACGAAACCTTATCAGCCAACTGTTCATGCGCTACAATGCGACTCATCGGCAACCAGCTCTTCGAGGATTAGAATGCTCTTCACCCACCGCGACAAGCTCAAACTCACCCTCGCCGCCGCAACTGGCGCCGTTTCCCCAGCCTTCGCTCAAACCAATGGAAAACCAATGACTACTGCTACCGGACTGCAAATCATAGATGTCACAGTTGGAACCGGCGCGACGCCCAAGGCAGGCCAGACCTGCGTCATGCATTATACCGGCTGGCTCTACAACAACGGCGCCAAAGGCGCGAAGTTTGATTCCTCCGTCGATCGCGGCCAGCCCTTCGAATTTCCCATCGGCATGAAGCGCGTCATCGCTGGCTGGGACGAAGGCGTCGCCACCATGCAGGTCGGCGGCAAGCGTACGCTGATCATTCCACCGGAATTGGGATATGGCGCCCGTGGCGCTGGCGGCGTCATTCCGCCGAATGCGACGCTGATGTTTGATGTAGAATTGCTCGGCGTGAAGTGAGGGTTGCCTCGAAGGCGTCACCGCCGTCAGGACGTTTTGCCTGAGGCCGGGGATTCGAACGAAACTCTCGCCGCGCGAAAAGTTTTGATCGATATCTTGCTCTTCGCACACACCGACAGATTGCGGGGCATCGCCGAGCGCGACAGCCCCGCAGTTGCTCCTGACGTTTCTGATTTCGCACTGATATACTGGGCGAAATTCACATCGGCTTTATAATAGCACTGAAAATTTCCGCGTGTGGCTGGAACTTACATTTGAGTCCGCCTTCATCCCTACCCAAACACCCGCTTGAATATCGTATCTACATGTTTGAGATGATAGCCAAGATCAAACAGGTCTTCCAATTCCGTGTCTGACAATTTTGCGGCCACATCCTTGTCGGCTTTCAGCAGTGTCAGAAAATCGCCCTCGCCGCGCCAGACCGGCATCGCGTTGCGTTGCACGTATGAATATGAATCCTCGCGGCTCACGCCCTTTTGTGTCAGCGCGAGCAGCACGCGCTGGGAATGGATGAGGCCGCCGAGGCGGTCGAGATTCTTTTTCATGTTTTCCGGATAGACGATCAGCTTCTCGATCACCCCTGTAAGGCGCGCCAGCGCAAAGTCCAGCGTTACGGTCGCATCCGGGCCGATCATGCGTTCGACACTGGAATGTGAGATATCGCGTTCGTGCCAGAGCGCGACATTTTCCAGAGCCGGGGTCACCATGCCGCGCACGAGGCGCGCAAGGCCGGTGAGATTTTCCGTCAGCACAGGATTGCGCTTGTGCGGCATAGCGGAAGACCCCTTCTGGCCTTCCGAGAAAAACTCCTCAGCTTCCAGAACTTCGGTGCGCTGGAGGTGGCGGATTTCGGTGGCCAGTCGCTCGATGCTGGAAGCGACAACGCCAAGCGTGGCGAAGAACATGGCGTGACGGTCGCGTGGGATCACCTGCGTTGAAACAGGCTCTACGGCGAGGCCCATTTGCTTCGCCACATGTTCTTCGACACGCGGATCGATATTGGCGAACGTGCCGACGGCGCCGGAGATCGCACAGGTTGCGATTTCCTTGCGCGCGTTGACGAGGCGCTCGCGGCAGCGCGAAAACTCGGCATAGGCTTGCGCCATTTTCAGACCGAAGGTCACAGGCTCGGCATGAATTCCGTGCGAGCGGCCAATGCCTGGCGTCATTTTATGTTCGAACGCGCGGCGCTTGATGGCAGCCAGAAGGCCGTCCACATCCTTGATCAGAAGATCGGCAGCGCGGGCCAGCTGCACATTGAGGCAAGTGTCCAACACGTCTGACGAGGTCATGCCCTGATGAACGAAGCGGGAGTCCTCGCCGATGAATTCTGCCAGATGGGTCAGAAAGGCGATGACGTCATGCTTGGTGACGCGCTCGATTTCATCAATGCGGGCGACATCGAATGTGACATCCTTCGCATTCTTCCAGATGGTCGCTGCGCTTTCCTTGGGGATGACGCCGATTTCGGCCAGCGCATCGCAGGCGTGAGCTTCAATCTCGAACCAGATACGGAAGCGGGTCTGAGGCTCCCAGATGGCGACCATTTCGGGGCGTGAATAGCGGGGGATCATCAGGAAAACTTTCGATTCTGATCTGTTGTTGGACAGGGGTTGAGCCGTCATCCCGGCCGCCAAAGGCGCGCCGGGATCGCATCGTTTTATTTTGCGAGCGATCCCGGAGAAATGCTTCGCATTTTCCGGGATGACGCTTTCCTTCTAAATTCTTTCGCCGCGTGCGCTTTCTGCAGCCATGCGGATCGCGTTGATATTCTCTGCATAGTGTTTCGCGCCGCCTTTGAATACCGCCGAGCCGGCGACCAGCGCGTTGGCGCCAGCTGAGACGACCTCGCCTACGTTTTGCGCCGTCACGCCGCCATCGACTTCAAGATCAATTGCGCGATCACCGATCATCGCATTGATGCGCGCGATCTTCTCCAGGCCCGAGCGTATGAAGCTCTGACCGCCAAAACCGGGATTGACTGTCATAACTAGAATGAGATCGACATCATCAAGTACATATTCGATGGCGCTTTCATGCGTCCCCGGATTGAGCGATACGCCGGCTTTCTTGCCGAGTTTGCGAATGGCCTGAAGCGTGCGGTGCAGATGGGGCCCCGCTTCAGCATGCACAGTTATGATATCAGCGCCGCCATCAGCGAAGGCTTCGAGGTAGGGATCGACGGGCGAAATCATGAGGTGCACGTCAAACGGCTTGGTCGTGATGTGGCGGATGGATTTCATCACGGCCGGGCCGAAGGAAATGTTCGGTACAAAATGGCCGTCCATCACGTCAACATGCACCCAGTCGCCACCAGCCTCCAAGACGGCGTGCACGTCCTCGCCCAGCCGGGCAAAGTCAGCAGAGAGGATGGAGGGGGCAATTTTGAGTGGACGCATTTTGAGGGGAACCATGGCTTGTAGACCCGATGATTGAGAAACGGCGGGTTAACATGCAGGGACAGGGCTGTCCATGAAATGGCGACCGCCAGATCGTAATCCACAGGAGGCTGGCGCGGGCGGCAGAATGATTCCAAGATGGCGCTGGAGGGCAAGATGAAACGAATCCTGAAAATTCCGACATTTATGGCTACGCTGGCGCTGGCAGGATTTCCTTCGCTGGTGGGCCTGCCTGCGCTTGCGCAGACCGCGACCAATTTTGCCGGCAAGACCGTCCGGATTGTAATCCCTTCGGCGGTGGGCGGCGAGTACGGCCTCTATTCGCAATTGATGGCGAACCATCTGGGCAAATACGTGCCGGGAAATCCCGCCGTCATTGTTCAGGCCATGCCCGGGGGGGCCGGACTGATCGCGGTAAACTGGATGTTTGCGGCGGCGCCCAAGGACGGCACAGTGCTGTTCATTCCGCCAGTGAACACGATTCAGGATGGAGTGCTGGACCCCAAAGCGAAGTTTGATCCTTCAAAAATCCAGTGGATTGGCCGCCTTGCGGACCTCACACAGGTCGGCGCGGTGCTCAAGCGGAGCGGCGTGACAAATCTCGACGGCGCCAAAGCCAAACAGCTTGTGGCGGCGGGTATCGGGCTCACCAATCCCACAGCCTTCAATGCGCGCGTACTCAACGAAATTGCCGGGACGAAATTCAAGATCCTCGTTGGCTATCGTGGCACGGCGGATGTCGAATTGGGCTGGCTGCGCGGAGAGGTCGATCTGTGGACCGTCGGCTGGGATGCGGTGAGAATGAAATACGCCAAGGAGCTCTTGTCGGGCGAGGTGATTCCGCTTTTTGTCTATGCACCGCAGCGGCTGCCGGAATTGCCTGACGTGCCGTTATTAAGCGAATTTGGCCGCAACGACACGGAAAATGCGTTCCTCAAAATCTACACGGTCGGAACCGCAATGGGGCGCTCGCTGGCGGCGCCGCCTGATGTGCCGATGCCCGTGGTGGATATGTTTCGCGAGGCATTCCGCAAGATGCTCAACGACCCCGTGATCAAGGAAACTCTGGACAAGGCCAATGCACGCTATAATCCGCTCGACAGTGCAGAACTGGAGAAAATGGTGGCTGAAGCACTCAAGATGACCAATGAGCAGGCGGAAAAAACGCGCGCCTTTTATCAGCACATGGTCAATAATCCCTGAGAGAGCGATGACATACCGGCAGTAGCGCCGGGGCGTTTGCGCCGGTATAGAAAATTCAATGCATGAGGGCTGGCAGGCCCAGAGGAACTGGAAATATGACGCAGCCGAACTTTCTTTTCATGATCACCGATCAGCACCGCGCCGATTATCTTGGCTGCGCGGGGCATCCTGTTTTGAAGACGCCACATATCGATGAGTTGGCGGCAACAGGAACACGTTTTGAACGCTTTTATGTCGCCACGCCCGTATGCATGCCCAATCGGGCGTCGTTGTTGACGGGCCGCTATCCCTCTGTCCACGGGTTGCGCCAGAATGGCGAATATCTCACCTATCGTGCCAATACATTCGCAGAGGTGCTGTCGGCCAATGGCTATCGAACAGCCGCGATCGGCAAAAGCCACGTGCAGCCGATGACAGAACATGCGGCCGAGCCGCGTGTCGATCCTGCTGCGCTTGGCCTCATCAAGGATGCGTGGAAAGAAGACAACAGCGATTACGATCACGAAGTGCCAGAACGCTACGAAGGCAACCAGAAATACGAGATACCCACGCCGTATTACGGCTATCAGGAAGTCGATATGGTCACCAACCATGGCGATCAGGCGGGCGGGCATTATCTGCAATGGCTGCGCTCCAGGGCGCCGATGGCTGACCAGTGGCGTGATCGCAAGAACCAGTTGCCGCACAGCTTCAAATGCCCGCAGGCCTATCGGACGCCGATCCCCGAGGAGCTTTATCCCACGAGTTATATTCGCGACAGGGCGCTG
>CAMDKB010000234.1 GCA_945901195.1 Rhizobium sp. Q54 | reverse complement strand
CCTTGTGTGCAACGCGGCTCTCCCAGAGGGGGCTGACGTTTGCGCGCATCCAGCCTTCGCGGGCCTTGATATAGGCTTCCGAATTCAGGGCTGCGTCCGTGTTGGCCTGCGCGTCCATGCTGCACTCCTGCGGCTGCTATTTGCTTTCGTTGATTTCAATGGCCGAACGGACCTTTGCAAGAATATCCGGCGGGGTCTTCACCGTCTCCTGAATGAGCCGGTCCAGTACATCACCCTTCATCGGGCGAATGTCGAGCGATTGCTTGTCGGCTTCATCCATGAATTCCTTGTCGGCCATTGTGGCGTCAAAGGCGCGCCGCAACAATTCAACGCGGTCTGCCGGAACGCCGGGTGGCGCAATATAGGGACGCCCAACCCCCATGGGTGAAGAGAGAAAATGCAGGATCTGCCGCGCTTCATCGCTTTTCGCAAATTCAGATACCAGCGGAACGTCTTTCATCATGGGGTCGCGTTCATGACCGATCTGCGCGGCGATGATGAGCTTTCCTTCTTTCAGCCAGTCAGCGTGCTCCTGGTACACTGTTGAAAAACTCGCCCCGCCCCGGCCCTCGACTTCCCCGCGTTCCATCGCAAGATCAACCTCGGTGCTGCTGCGATATCCCGTCACGAGTTTGAACTTCGTCCCCAAAACCTTGTTCAGGGCGTTGGGATAAAGAAATGTTCCAGAGCCTGTGCCCGTTGCCCCCATGATGATTTCGCGGTTGAACGCGTCGTCCAGCGTCTTCGCCCCTGTCTTGTGCCAGTAAGTCACAGTCAGGTTGCTGAGTCCGACAGAGCCGATCCAGTTGAATTTTGCCACATCGAACCGCACGCCACGCCCATCAACCAGTTGATGCATCGGCATGGAATTGCTGACCGTGCCAATGGTCGTTCCATCCTTGGGGGCCGTGACATAGATGAAATTTGTCGCCAGCGTATGACCGCCACCCGGCATGTTCTTGACCACGATCGTGGGCGCACCGGGAATGTATCTGGGCATATGCCGGGCCAGTGTACGCGCGGCGCCATCATAAGAGCCCCCTTCGCCGGTGCTCGTAATGATGGAGATGACCTTGCCTTTATAAAAATCCTGCGCCTGCACCGTTGAGCTCAAAAGCAGGCTGGCAAGAAAAGCGTGTGCGATCTTCATGTTGCTCTCACTTTGCGGGCAAGCCGAGAATTTCACGCGCTTCCTTAGGTGTGGCCGGTTCAAGCCCGAGGGACTTCATGATGCCGACGCCTTTTTCCACCAGCTGCGCGTTGCTTTTAGCAAGTTCACCACGCGCCACATACAGATTGTCCTCGAAGCCCACGCGCGCGTGGCCGCCCAGCAACATGGCCTGCGCCAGCATGGGAAACTCATGCTGGGCTATACCAAACGCGGCCCATTGCATGCCTTTGGGCAAGAGATCACGCATATACATCATGGTTTCGGTTGATGCGCTCGCACCATAACTTACACCAAGCACGATCTGATAAAACGCCGGTGTCTTGATCACGCCCGTCGACATCAGATGGGCGGCAAGGTGCAGGTCGCCTGTATCGAAGATTTCCAGTTCCGGCGTCGTGCCTGCTTCATATATCATTTGCGCCATTTGCGTGATCATCTCTGGCGAATTGATGAAGGCGCGATTTCGGAACCACATGGTGTTGAAATCAAGACTGCAGATTTCGGGCTTGAGGTCGACGACGTGACGCACACGCTCGCTGGCCAGACGCATGTTGCTGCCGGGGCCTGCAACACCGGGATTGTCAGGATTGGACGCAAACATCGCGCCATCGCCGGTCGAAAGATTGATGACGACATCAATGCCACTGTCGCGAATGCGACCGACGATCTCCTGAAACAGGTCGAGCCGCATGCTGCCGGCTTTGGTTTCAGGGTCGCGCGCATGAAGATGCACGATAGCGGCTCCCGCTTTTGCAGCCTCGATCGCGGAATCGGCGATTTGCCTCGGCGTGATAGGCACATTGGGATTTCGGCCCGTCACAGGCGCACCGCCGGTCACGGCGCAAGTGATGATACGTTTTGTCATACTTATCTCCAGAAATCAGGCGTTCGTTGCCGCCGGCATGGGCGTCAGGCCACGGATCATGTCGGCCGCTTTTTCCCCCATCATCAGCACGCACGCGTTGATATGGGCGGTGACGATGTTCGGCATGGCCGAAGCATCGACCACGCGCAGCCCTTCAATCCCATGCACGCGCAATTGCGGATCGACAACGGTTCCGATGGGGCATGTGCTTGAGGGATGATGCACGGTCAGTGCGGTCTTGCGAATCCACTCTTCCATCTGCTGTTTGGTTTTCATCTCCACCGAAGGCGCAAACGGCGCACCGCGGAATTCATCGATTTCCTTGCGGGCGGCAAGATCAAGCGAGCGCTGCGTGATTTCGAGCAGGTTCACCATGTCATCAGGCTCCGCAAAAAAATCGAATTTTATGCGCGGATGATCAGCCGGGTTTTTTGAACGCAGGCGCACCGTGCCGCGGCTCTTGGGCTGCAGCAAAGTGGGGCGCACGGCATAAGTATCAGGCAGACCGGGCTTGATGCCGGGGACCCAGGGGCGCGCATCAGGGCGCGTCGCGCGGAAGATGAATTCGCCATCGGGCGATTCAAGTTCGCTACGTGTTTTGATGAACGCGAAACTCGCGCCCGGCAGGCTTGTCGCCGGGCCGGTTCCGAAGAGATAGCCTTGCACCATGGCGAGCGCGATGCGGTCAGCGCGCAGCAGATGATAGAAATCACCAGGTTCGTTGCGCAGCCAGTTGAACCATGCGGCAATGTGATCCTGCAGATTGTCTCCGACGGGCAAGTCCGCCAGCGTAGCGATCCCCATCTCCTTTAGATGTGCGGACGGACCGATGCCCGACAACATCATCAATTGTGGCGTATTGAATGCGCCGGCGGCGAGGAGAACTTCTTTGGTTGCATGAACGGCAATTGCTTTCCCGTCCTTGATATATTCTATGCCCTTGGCGTGCGTGCCCTCCATGATGATACGCGTCGCCAGCGCATTGATTTCCAGCTTGAGATTGGGGCGCTTCAGCGCGGGGCGCAGGTAGCCAGTCGCGGAAGACCAGCGCTTGCCGTCGCCAATCGTGCATTGAATTCGGCCAAACCCTTCGTGCCTTGCGCCATTGAAATCCTCTGTGACCGGATAACCGGCGGCCTTGCCGGCTGCGATCCACGCATCGAACATCACGTCCTTTGAGCGCGCCCATTCGGTCTTAATTGGCCCGTCGCCACCGCGCCAGGTGTTCGCCCCGTCCTCCCAGCTTTCGCCTCGCCGGAAATAGGGTAGCACGTCATCATGCGACCAGCCGGTCGCGCCTTCATGCGCCCATTTGTTGTAGTCGTTATGGTCGCCGCGCGTGTAGGCCATCACGTTGATGGAAGACGAACCACCCAGCACCTTGCCGCGCATCGCTTCGATGCTGCGATTGTGCAGACCGGGCTCCGGCTCGGTGTCATAGCCCCAGTCATGCAATCTGTGCTGGTGGATCTTGCCGAGCCCGATGGGAATATGAATCAACGGATCGCTATCGTTGCCGCCCGCTTCAAGGAGAAGCACACGCGCGGAAAAATCCTCTGTCAGCCTGTTGGCCAGCACGCAGCCGGCGGAGCCAGCGCCTACGATTATGTAGTCGTATTCGTTGCCATCGGGCATCGTTTCGTCCCTGATCTTTTATTTGATGTGTCTTTAGTGACGGATATCATTGTTGATGCGACGATCGCCTTTGAGCCAGCGCGCAAGTTCGCTGTGGGCGTCGGCGGCGCGCAGGGCGTTGATCTCCTCAACGTCTGGCGGATCGAAAGTGAATTCCAGCCGCAGTCCGTCGGGCGTGTTGAGATAGATCGATTTGCAATAGCCATGGTCGATGACACGTTTGTCGATTTTGGCTTTGTCAACGCGCGTTTCGATCTCGGCGAAAATTTTCTCGTCAACCTTGAACGAAATATGATGCCCGACAGATGCGTTTGTTGGCTTCAGCTTTTCATAGGCGTCATCATCGGCATATTGAAAAAAGGCAATCGCGCCGCCATCAGCGAAGCCGTAGAATGTGTGGCAATATTCGATATCGCGTTTGAGTACATTGTGAAAAGCTTTTTCACACCAGGTTGCGACAAGTGGAATTCCCAGAATGTCTTCGAAGAACTGGCGATTGACTTCCTGGTCGCGGATCACGAATGCATAATGATGCAACCGCTCGGGGCCGCGGGTCAGCAGTTTGGCTTGGCGGCGGGGTGAATTGTCATCCATTTTGTGCTCCTCTCCAAATATACTCAGGCTGCAACGGAAAGTCCTTCGCGCACGGTCGTGCGGCGCAGATCGCGAACAAGTTTGCTATCCTCGAAATCAGTCGCACGATGCATCGTGCAACGATTGTCCCAGATCACCATGTCGCCCGGCCGCCATTTATGAGCATAGACAAATTGCGCTTGGACGGCGAAGGCCATCAATTCGTCGACAAGCGGGCGGCTTTCCGCTTCGCTCCATCCCAGAATATGCGAAACGTGGGCGGCGATATAGAGCGCCTTGCGGTTCGAGCCTGAAAGGGTGCGCACGAGTGGATGCTGCGCGGGGGGGCGCACGCGCAATTCCTCTTCGCTCGGCTGATATTGGCCTTTGAGCGCGCGCGAATACCAGATGGAATGCTCCGCACGCAAACCTTCGAGCCGGACTTTGGTGGCGGCTGGCAGCGCATCATAGACAGCGCGGGTATCGGTGAACTCCGTATCAGCCCCTTCGGCAGGAACAGTATGGGCCATCAAAAACGAATACTTCCCTGCATTCTGACGAAATGAGGAATCGGTGTGCCACAGGTGATTGCCGAGACGGTATTTCCGGGCGGGATCGTCTTCTTTCTGGAAGCCGCCATCAGCCGCCAGATTCGTAACGTTGAAGATTTCCGGATGCGCGCTCCGCATCTTTTCACGTCCCGAATTGGGCGCAATTTCCGCTTCACCGAAGAGTTTCGTGAACGCGACCTGTGAGGCGTCCTCCAGCTTCTGATCGCGCAAGACAATGACCGCATGTTCGTCCATCAGCGCTTCGATCTGCGCCCGCAATTGTCCCTCGTCATGCCGGGCGTCAATGCCTGTGACTTCAGCGCTGAACAGCGGATGCAATTTTTTGACCATGACCGCCATCGGCGACCTCCCATTCTTGATTGCTTCTCGTTAGTGCAATTATGCCCCCGATGGCGCTTCAACGCCAGTGGCGAGACATAAGCCCAGGTTTTCCAGCTATGTTTTTTCCGAATTTCCCGCCCGCAAGTCTTTTTGAACCAGTATCGCTTGCTCGAGATGGCTCACAGGCCTAGTTTAGCGAGGTCAAGGGCAGGCGCGCAATTGCCCTGCGCGCGGACTGCGTATCCAGTGGAGGAATGTATGAAAGTGCTGAAATTGTTTCCCCGGGCGGCTGCCCTGTCTTTCGCCGGAGCTGTTCTGGTGGGCGGTATTGCCTTCGCGCAGGCGCCCGCCAAGCCGGATTTCCAGCCCGAGGTCGGCCAGCAGGGCAAGGACGTTGTCTGGGTGCCAACCTCGATGGTAGTGGTCAACAAGATGCTGGATCTCGGCAAGGTCACGCCCAATGATTTCGTGATGGATCTTGGTTCGGGCGACGGCCGCACTGTGATCACCGCCGCCAAGCGTGGGGCGCGCGCCATGGGCATTGAATACAATCCCAACATGGTCGACCTGTCCCGCCAGGAAGCCGCCAAGGAAGGTATTGCCAACAAGGCCTATTTCGCAAAAGCCGACCTGTTCGAAATGGATTTTTCCAACGCGACCGTTCTGACCATGTTCCTGCTTCCCAGCATCAACACACGGTTGCGCCCGAAAATTCTGGATATGAAGCCCGGTACACGCATCGTGTCCAATTCATTCGATATGGGTGATTGGGCTGCCGATGAATCCGCGCAGGTCACGGAAGGCTGCCAATCCTATTGCCGCGTCTATCATTGGGTCGTCCCCGCCAAGGTGGAGGGCACATGGAAGGTAGGCGACGACGAACTCAAGTTCGAACAGAAATACCAGATGCTGACCGGCACGCTGAAAGGCGCTGCGATCACTAATGGCAAGCTAAGCGGCAACCAGATTAATTTCACAGTGGGTAATATCCAATACACCGGCTATGTCATAGGGAAGCTGATTGAAGGCGTTACCGACACCGGCGGTAAAGCCGGCAACTGGAGCGCTTCGCGCTAGGAAAATGAAAAAATGTTCCCGGACATTCAGTGCTCCGGGAACACCCTCCATATTCAAGCTGCGTTTTAAAAATAGGGCTGTTTCCACTCCAGCTCTTTGACGCTGATCCCTTTGCCGATCGCCCGCGCCGCGGCAAACCCCGCTATTTCGCCGGTTTGTGTGCACCACGGAAAATTCCGCATCACCATGAAAATGGTTTCGTAGGTGAACGAGAGCGAAGCCCCCGTCAGCAGCAGGTTGTTGATTTTTTTGGGAAGAAAGCTCCTGTAAGGCACAGTAAATTTGTGTTTGCGATAACCGTCCCAGAAGAATGTCTTGGTCATCGGCCTTGTCACTGCATCGGGAAATTCGTGACCTTCGATCGCGTCCTGTATTGAGAACGTATGCTCGCCGAGGGGATGGCGGCCATCGCGAATGCCGACAAAACGGCCGATGTCGCAAAGCGCGGCGTTTTCGAATCCCGGCACATATTTCTTCAGGAAGCGGGCCTCAGCGTCGATGAATCCGCGCAGCTCGCGCCGTGCTCGCGTTTCGTCCGCAGCGCTTTCATCCATTTGCAGCGCCCATTCGTAAGGCACATTCTGCCAGATGATGAACGTGCCCGGGGCGCTGATCGGGCTCATGTCAAGCGTGGGGTGGCCAATATAGGCTTCGCCATAGACGCTTTCCCCTTTCATCCGCGGCCGGTAGAGCCCGGCCGGAATATCTCCGGCGGCAGTCGCTTCTTCGATCACACGCGTCAGCCAGGGATCGTTCGAAGTGCGTTGATGCCGCGCGAGCTTGTCGTATTCGACGCCGGTCATTGTCCACAACAAACCACCGGGGATAGGCCGCTTGACGCCATCCCACTCGGCGCCTGCGGGCTGGCCGCCACCGCCACTGACGTAGGGCACACCTGCGCGCGCCGCCAGTTCCGCCGTGCCTGTGCCGTCGATGAAAACCTTGCCGCGCACGGCTTGCAAGCCAGACGCATTCTGTATGATGGCGGCGCTGATTTTTCCGTTATCAACGACGGCATCTATGAACGCGGTCTGATACATGGCGTCGACGCCGGCCTCTGCCAGCATGCCAACCATCTCGCAACCCGCGCCTTCCGGATTGAAACTCGCGCGCGCAAAAGCGCTGCCCGGCTTCATGTTGCGTTCGTAATGGGAAAGCGGATTGCCAGCCCAGTCCGGCAGGTCTTTTTCTGTGGCGGTATAGAT
>CAMDKB010000233.1 GCA_945901195.1 Rhizobium sp. Q54 | reverse complement strand
CATAGAGTATGAGTATGATCGGAAAGAGCGTGCGTCGGTTAAACGACGTAGAGCCTGCCGCGAGTCCGATCAGCACACCGAATACGATCGAGAGACCATAGGCGATGGTGATTTGCATAATGCACCAGCCGAGCGCTGTTACGATCTTGGGATCGCTGAGCACATCCTTGAAGAGCGAGTGCATGATTTTCGATACGGGAACCCAGGCGGTGGGATCAGCGCCGTACCAGCCATAAAGTTCCAGCAATGCGACCACGGCGGCCAGGAAAGCCAGACGCCAGCGGAAGACGCGTTGTTCATGGCTGAGGGGTCGCACCGGCGCTGGTTTGGCTGAGACGCTCATCGCCTGTCCCGCTTCACAATGCGATTTTCGACGGCGCTCAACAACAGATTCAGCGCAACGGCGGTGATCGTAACAAATGCAATCCAGGCATAGAGGCGGCCGGGCTCCATCTGTTCAGCGCTGAGCGAAATATTATGCCCGATGCCGACAGCTGAAGCGATGGTTTCGCCTCCAAGTACCGAAGCAAAGCAGATGACGAAGCCGATGCGCAGGCCGGTAATCACAACCGGGAAAGCGCTGGGGATAAGGACGTGGCGAAACGTGCTCCAGCGCGAGGCGCCCATGGACTGAGCTGCGCGCAGCCATCTTTCTTCGACATGGGCGAAGGCGGCAATGGTGTTCAGCGCCACGGGAAAGAAGGCATATGTTGCGCCATAGGCGATTTTGGAGGCAGGACCGATGCCGAAGAAGAGAATGAAGATCGGCAGCAACAGTGTGAGGGGCACGGTGAAAAGACCACTGAGCACGGGCTCCATGATGTCAGTGATCAGCTTTGAGCGTGTGAGCAGATAGCCCGCAAGAATGCCGGCAGACGCCGCCATGAAATAGGCCTGCGTGATCGACCAGAAGGTCACTTTGACAGAGCGCCAGAATTCTTCGGTTTGAATAAGGCCGTAAAATGTCTTCCAGACTTCGCCAGGCGGGGGCAGCAACAGGCGATGTACACCACCAGACGCCGTCGCATAATACCATAGCGCGCCCATGGCCAAGAGAAAGCCAGCTTGTATGATCCGCGACTGTGCCGAGAGAAGATCCATGTCTCAGGTCCCCGCTGGTTGCGGATCGCGCTGTGCGGCGACTGTGCGGCGGATTTCATCGCGCAACAAGGCGTAGCATTCGTTGCGCAATTCGCTGAATCGTGGCTCCAGCATAAAGTCGGGTGAGCGAGGATGTGGCTCGTTGACATCGATGATGGTTTTTATCTTGCCCGGACGAGCGGTCATCACGAAAATGCGGTCCGACAGGAACACCGCTTCAGCCAGCGAGTGTGTGACGAAGACGATTGTCTTCTGACGCGCCGCCAGCAATTGCGAGAGGTCTTCGCCCAGAACCATTCTGGTTTGTTCATCGAGGGCGGCGAAAGGCTCGTCCATCAGCAGGATCGGCGTTTCCACGCAGAGCCCTCGCGCCATGTTTACACGCTGCCGCATGCCTACCGAGAGTTGATCGGGATAATGGCGCGCAAAGCTTGCCATGCCCACGGCGCGCAGCGCCACCATGGCGCGATCATCCCATTCAGCCTTGTTTATGCCACGAAATTTCAGCGCGATCCGGAAATTCTCGATCACCGTGTACCAGGGCAGCAATGTGCTTTCCTGAAAGACGAAGGCGATCTGGTCGGGATGAGGGGCGCCATCAACGGGGCGGCCTGCGACAGTTGCAGTTCCGCTGGTCGGGCTGAAAAGGCCACCGACAATGTTGAGGATCGTGCTTTTGCCGCAGCCTGAAGGCCCCAGCAAACAAACGAATTCTCCGCGCTTGATGTCGAGTGAGACATCATCGAGCGCGAGCACTGCATCGTGCGCGCCCTCGTCGCCGAAGCGCTGGGTAATATTGCGGATGGAGATGGCGACATCGCTGCTCGCGTCAGGCGGTGGCATATTTCATCAATCTGTTATGTGGTTAAGCCTGCGGCAGGCGAGCCTGCCGCGCGTTTCGTTATGATGACAAGATCTACATTTTGACGGGGACGAAGCCTTCCACCAATATCTCTTTCAATTCGGGCACCCGATCCAGCGACCCCAGTTCGAGGAACGAATGGCGGATAACTTCCAGCGCTTTGGGATGGAAAGAGCCGTCGTCGTTGATCATCGCCAATTCCTTGTCATAAGCGATGTCGATGACCTTTTCCGGCAGCTTCATGGAAAGGGCGATGGCTTTCACTGTTGCGGCCTTGTTCGTCTTCACGAATTTCACCGTCGTGAACCAGCCGCGCAAAAAACGGTGCAGCAATTCGGGGTTTTCGGCGATCATCTTGCGCTGGGCGAAAATGACATGGGTATGGAAGTCGGCCACCTCGTCACCAAAGGTTGATACGATCTTGGCGATACCTTCCTGTTCCAGATTGATGGCGTTTTCCGTCGCTGTGACAAAGCCGGCAATGTCGCCACGGCGCAAGGCTGCGATACTTGCGCGGGCTTCGCCGATGGGGAGAACTTCAAAACCCTTGGGGCCCCATCCATTATGAGTGGAGAGCTTGCGGGCGAGCCAGTCCGTTAGCGAACCGGCAGTTGTGACGCCGACCTTCTTGCCCTTGAGATCCGCTACAGTTTTGAGCTTGGGGTCGATGACCATGGCCATATTCAGCGGCTGATTGGCAATGGCGGCAATGGCGATCGCCGGAACGCCCTTGGCGGCAAACGCCATCCCGGGTCCTGAGCCAAAGCCGATATCAACGGCCTGTGCCGTCAGGGCCTGCTGCATGCGCGCATCCCCGGCAAAAGCTGATATCTCGATGTCTATATTCTGCGCCTTGTAATGGCCCTGCTCGGCGCCCAGATCGACCATGGCGAAGAAAAAAGCGGTGGTGACGGATTTGGCGACGCGCAGTTTGTCCATGGTCTGCGCCTGTGCCTGGCCTGCCAGGAGGGCTGCAGCTGTCAGTGCAGTCAGAAATCCTGTTCGTAATGTGCTTTTGCTCATATCGACCTCCCTCATACGGTCTCCAGCCGCGCATGGCAGATTGGACCGGGGCGATGAGCCAAAGCAACCGGCGGGGAGGCTTTATTAGTTATAGGTATTAGACTATAACCCTAAGCATGATAACCGTTACGCTGCGCCGTCTGCAGGTGTTTGTCGCTATCGTTGATTCCGGCTCGTTCGCTGCGGCTGCGCGGCGGCTGGGGATTGCGCAGCCCTCTGTCAGTGCGCATGTGCTGGCTATTGAACAGGAAGTAGCGGGCGCCTTGTTCGAGCGGCAAAGCGGGCGGCAGGCCGTTCTCACAGTGCTTGGGCGGAATTTTTTGGGGCATGCGAGGGAAATGCTGGCCAACGCCATGCGGCTGGATGCCGAAGTTTCGTCTCGCGCCGCAGATTCGGATCGCACTGTGTCTTTTTCCTGCCAGCGATCACTTGCCAATACGGTTCTGCGCGGCGCGTTATCGGATTTCGTCAGGCAGCGCCGGGATATTCGGATGTCTGTGCAAATCGCATTTCAGGAAGAGGTGCTTGCGGCGGTCCGAATGGGCGCCGCGGATATAGGCTGCCTGATGTCAAACGAGGAACCTGTTGGTGTTCCCTCTACGTTGATTGGACGGCAGCGGTTCGTGGTTTTCTGCGCGCCCGATCACCCACTTGCCAAAGCCAGAAAAGTGCATCCAGCCGAATTGTCGAAATTCGATTTTGTCGGCCCAATAGCCACATCGATGTTTGGTCTTACGCAAAAGAAACTGCTGTCATGGCTTGGCGTCGAGCGGATGAACGTGGTGAGCGAGGCAACCGAGTTTGGGCTGGTGCGGGACCTGAGTGCTGCCGGAATCGGGCTTGCCTGCTCGTTGCACGCATCGGTCGCGGACGATCTGGCTGCAGGACGGCTGCATCTGGTCGATATTGATGGACCGCCTCTCTACATTGATGTGCGGCTGCTTATCAATCCGCAGCGGCGCAATGTGACTGCGGTGCAGGATTTTGCGACAAGTCTGCGCGCCGCCAGCGCGACGTGGGATTAGTCAGGTTTCGCTCTGGTGCGAAGGCTTCACCGCCGCTATTCTTGCCCCAACAGGGCGGAGGAGACGTAATGACAGCCAGCACAGGCGCAGCCGGTCAGGGTAAAATCAATCAGCGGCCGTTTTTCCGCGCCGATCACATCGGCAGCTTGAAGCGTCCTTCTGGATTGTTGCAGGCGCGGCGCGAGCACGCGGCTGGTTCGCTTGACAGTAAATCACTGCATGCGCTGGAAGGCGAGTTTATCCGCACTGCAGTGCTCAGGCAGGAAATGGCCGGTCTTGGAGTCGTGACCGATGGCGATTATCGCCGGGAAGCCTTTCATATCGATTTTCTGAATGCCTTTGGAGGCATCAAATGGGACCCGATGCGATTCTCGCACGCTTTCGTTGCGGGCGACAGTCAGGGCGAATCGCCTGCGGTGTTTCGTACATTCGGCAAGATCAATCATGAGCGGCCCATAACCGTCGATGACTTCAAGTTTCTGGCCGGCGTCACGAAAGTCTTGCCGAAAGTGACAATGCCTTCACCCAGCTTTGCGCATTATCGCGGCGGGCGTGCAGCCGTCGACGCGAATGTTTATCCTGAAATGCAGATGTTTTTTGCAGATCTTGGCAAAGCCTATGCCGAAGAAATCGGCGCACTCGGCCAGGCTGGATGCCGCTATGTGCAACTCGATGAAGTTCATTTCACATTTTTCTGCGATCCGAAAATGGTGGCGGCGCTCAAGGCGCGTGGCGACGATCCGGACGATCTTACAGATGTGTATGCGCGGCTCATCAACGCGAGTATTGCCGAACGGCCAGAGAATATGAGCATTGGCGTGCATCTTTGCCGTGGGAACAGGCGTTCAAGCTGGGTCGCAGAGGGCGGATATGATCCAGTTGCGGAGCGACTATTCAATACGATCGACGCCGACATATTCCTGCTCGAATATGACAGCGTGAGAGCAGGCGGGTTTGAACCGTTGCGTTTCGTGCCGAAAGATAAACGCGTTGTCCTTGGCCTTGTTACCAGCAAGACGCCGGAACTTGAAAGCGTTGATATGCTCATGCATCGCATAGACGAAGCCGCGCGTTATATTCCGCTCGATCAGCTGGCGATTTCACCGCAATGCGGGTTTGCCAGTTCAACGGAAGGCAATCTACTGGATGAAGATGCACAATGGCGCAAGATGGAGCTGACGTGTGAGGTTGCGCGCAGAGTTTGGGGCAGCGTTTGACTTCTGCGTGGATCACGCAATTTCCAATGACTCTCGTCTGGCAATTTATGGAAGGATACCCTTATGATTCCTGTGCGACGCCTCGGTTATGCCGTTTATGAATCACCTGACGTATTACGCCAGGCTGAATATTACGAAGAGGTCATGGGCCTTGTGGCAGTTGAGCGAACCGCTTCGCGTGCTGTCATGGCCACGCAAATGGGGCAGGAAGTGCTCGTCTTCGAGAAGGGCACGTCGAACCATTGTCCGCGTTTGTCCCTTGAGGTCGCGGGCGACTTTGACCTCAAGGATGCTGCAAAGAAACTTGCGCCTTATAATATCAAGACATCCACGCGAACCGGCGTCACGCCCGGGGTCGCGCACGCCGTAGTCTTCACCGATCCCAAAGGAACAGAGATTGAGCTGTTTTCAGCCCCCAAGTCTTCGGATGCGAAACCGCGCGGGGGTGGGATCGCGCCTGTCAAATTTGGGCATATCGCGTTTACCGCTACAACAGCGCAATCGATCAGCAACTTTTATTGTAACGCGCTGGACTTTCGTGTGTCGGACTGGATAGGTAACGTTTTCGCATTCCTGCGGTGTGGGCCGGATCATCACACATGCAATTTTATCGACGGGCCAGATGGTGCAATGCATCACATGGCTTTCGAGTTGAAGGATTGGGCGCATGTACTGACGGCCTGCGATCTCCTGGCGCATCATCGAAGGCCGATCATTTGGGGCCCGGGGCGGCACGAAGTCGGCCACAACATTTTTATTTATCACCGCGATCCCGACGATCACATCATCGAGCTATTCACCGAAATTGATCTGATGAAGGATGAATCACTTGGCTATTTCGAACCGCGCCCGTGGCATCGGGACAGGCCGCAGCGCCCAAAAGTCTGGGGACGGGAAGAGGCCGCGCCGCAATGGGGCCTGCCGCCCTCAGCCGATTTCAGGCGCCAGGGCGAACAACATCTGGCGCGGCAAGGACACAATGGCTGAAATCCCAAAGCCTATTGGGGTTCAAGTCCCATACCCTTGACGACGCTTTCGTACATCTTGACTTCCTTCTGAATGAACTTCTCGAACATTTCGGTTGGTTCTGCGAAGGTTGTGATGCCAAGCTTGTCGAGCGTTGCCGTGTTTTCGGGGTTTGAGAAAGCTTCGCGCAATTTGGCGTTAAGCAATTGCACGATATCGCGACTGATGCCCTTTGGACCCATCACGCCCCACCACACCGACATTTCCATATCCGGCAAGCCCGCTTCTTCCAGAGTGGGTATGTCGGGTAAAGCTTTCAACCGCTTGTCAGCCGCGACGGCGAGAATGCGTGCCGTACCGGCCTGGCGAAATGGCTCAATGCTTGCGAGTGTCGCCATGCTCATCTGGATATTTCCGGCGGCAACATCGATCATTACTGCAGCGGAGCCGCGAAAGGGCACGTGCGCCATCTTCGTTCCTGTCACCTGCATGATGCGTTCGATCGCCAGATGCGGCGGCGTGCCAGCGCCCGGTGTACCAAAATTATACGCGCCGGGTTTTGACTTCAGCGCCGCCAGAAATTCTTTCCAACTCGTTGCAGGAAAAGTTGAGGGAATTGTAACCAGCTCCGGCGCTGCCGCTACGAAGGCAATGGGCACAAGATCGTTGAGCGGATCATAACCTATGTTTTTAAGAACGAACTGGTTGATGACCACTTGCGATGACGTTGCGAGAAACAAGGTATAGCCGTCGGGCGCGGCGCGAACGACAGCGATTGCGCCCGCGCTGCCACTGGCTCCGCCCCGATTTTCGACTATGATGCTCTGGCCTAGCGTTTTCTGGAGATGCTGCGACATGATACGGCCAATGATATCGCTGGCGCCCCCCGCGACTGCGGGAACAACGACGGTAATTCGTTGATTTGGATAGGCAGCGGTCTGGGCCACGCTTTGAAATGTCGAAAGCACCAGACCGGCCAAGGCTCCCGCAGCAATAATTTTCAAACGTAATGTCATGTCAACCGCTCCCTCCAAGCTGCCTTTCTGTAGAAGGCTTTCGCAAATACTTCCATTTTTGAGTGCGGAAAGTCAACGGGAGCAGGGAGACCGAAAATGCGTCTGTGTTTTCAGAGATTACTGGCCATTCTGCTAAGGCCACGCTGGGCGAGCTTCTGCCGCAGCAGATCATCGGCGATATCGATCTTGTCTGCCATGCATCTTCCCGTGTGA
>CAMDKB010000232.1 GCA_945901195.1 Rhizobium sp. Q54 | reverse complement strand
TAAAAAAAGTCTATACCTGTCTATACCTTTTAAGGTGACGTATTTCTTTTTAAAATCAGATACTTGCGCTCAGAGCGACGCTTTAGGAAACCGTTGCTCTATCCTGCTGAGCTACCGGGACACGAGAGGCTGCAACACGACGTGTTTATCATACGCGGCATAAATGAAAAGTCGGCGAAATGGCGATTGGCCTGTGCTGCTGGCTTCAGGATTGCTGGCCAGTGCGGGCATAGCAACAGCCCGGGCGCAAACGGCGGACTGCCAACCCCCAAAGGGTCCGGCCATCCAGATCGAAGCGGTCGATATCCATCTCGAGATGCGGCTCGCCGAGGGCGGCAAGTTGCGCCTGAGGGGAATCGAGGCGCCGCGAGGGACGGCGACCAATCCACAACTCGCCGAAGCCGCGCGAAAATTTCTCACGGACCGGATTTCCGGCCTGTCTCCCGCCAGCCGGATCGAGGGAAGTACCGACCGTTGGGGACGGCGGCTTGCTACGGTCGCGGCAGGCGCCTCGAGCCTGAATTGGGAAGTGATCGCTGCGGGATGGGCTCGTGTGGATCCCGGCGATGCAGAACCGGCTTGCCTGCCGGAATTGTTGCAGGCGGTGATCTCCGCCCGCGCCGCCCAGTCGGGAATATGGGCAGACCCCTCCTATGCTGTACTGGATGCGGAAAAGCGCCGCGATCTCCAGCCAATAAGCGGGCAAATTGTGGTGGCGGAGGGCGTCGTTGCCAGCGTTGGGCAATGGCGAAGCCTGACATTTCTGAAGTTCAGCCAGGACCGCAACACCGGTTTTGCCGCTGTGCTTTCGCGAAGACTGGCGGCAGGGCTGGAGAAAAAAGGCAGCCCGTCGCCGGACTGAACGGGGTTCGCGTGCGTGTTCGCGGGCAGTTGCAGGTCAGGACGGCTCCTCGCATAGAAATATTTTCGCCGGGAGACATAGAAATAATTTCGGGACCGGCTCCACGCGCTGCGGCAAGGGTCAACGAAAACTGAACACTTGCTGTTTAAACTTTGGCTCCTGAAACCATTTAGAATGGACTGGAAATATTTTGATTCGCGAACACCGCTTTGCCACAGGTTGGGCCTGATTTCGTGATGAGCTTAAGCAAGACCATGTTGGTACGACCTCTCACAACGCCTGTTTTTTCGCTGCGCCTGTTGCTCGGCTTGGTGGCGATGCTGGCGGTCGCCGGTTGCGCGACGCTTGATCCGGAAGCCAACAGGCTAGGTCCGGCGAGCGGCCCGGCAAAGCCACAAAGCCAGGAGCCTGCGGTTCCCTCGGCCGGGCCAACGACTACAGGGATAGAAACCCGCGCCACCGCTGACCAACGCTACGTCGTAAGTCTCTTTGGCGGCATCTACCGTTCCGCCGCGACCGAGAGCCACCTCAATACCATCCTCGCCAAGCTGGCGGCAGCCAGCGAAACCCCGCAGACTGTGTACAAGGTCACCCTGCTCAATTCTCCGGCTGTCAACGCCTTCGCACTCCCCTCGGGAGATCTTTTCGTGACGCGCGGACTGCTGTCGCTCGCTAATGACTCCTCTGAAATCGCGGCTGTCATGGCCCATGAAATCGGCCATGTCGCGGCCCGCCACGCCTTTCACCGTGAAGAGCAGCAAAAAATCGAGCAATTGCGCACCAATGTCGCCAACACTGTGCAAACCAAGCGGCGCGGCGAGGAAATCAAGGCCACGGGCCTTTTGAATCTGGCGAGCTTCTCTCGCCAGCAAGAGCTTGAAGCTGACAGATTTGGAGTTGCCCTGATTGGCCGTGCGGGATTCGACCCCTATGGCGCCTCCCGCTTTTTGCGCTCGCTCGGGCGTTCGCTGGAATGGCGGACGTGCCAGCAGGATTCTGGTACGCAGCGCGAGCGGGTCGACATCATGTCCAGTCATCCCTCGACACCCGGCCGGATCGAACAGGCGATTCTGACGGCACGGCAGATTGGAGCGCCGGGAATCGGCGAGCATGGCCGCGAAGCCTATCTCGACGCGATCAACGGCATTGACTACGGAGATGATCCCACCGACGGCATCGTGCGCGGCACGACATTCACCCATGTGAAACTGGGGTTCACTTTCAATGCGCCTGATGACTTCGCGCTGGAAAACTGCGCACAAGCCATGATCGGCGTCACCCCGAGCCGGCTCGAGGCCATCCGGCTTGATATCGTACAAGTCCCCGCCACAACCTCCATGGAAGATTACGTCAATACCGGTTGGGTTGAAGGCCTGCAGAAGTCCTCCGTACAGATTCGCACCATCAATGGCATGCAGGGCGCCATCGCTGAAGCCGACAGCAATGGCTGGAAATTCCGCGTCGGAATCGTGCGTCTGAATGGTGAGGTCGCACGAATCATATTTGCCGCACGCACCATGACGCCGGAACTCGACCAGCGATTTGTGAAGTCCATTGAATCTTTCAAGCGCCTGGGCGCAGGCGAGACACAGAGAGTCAGGTCCCTGAAAATGGCTCTGGTAACAGCATCGGCCAGCGACGCTGAGTCTCTCTCACGCCGGATGGCGGTGAGCACGCGTCCGCTGGATCTGTTCTTGATGCTGAACGGGATACAGAAAGGCAAACCGCTGGATCGCGGCGGCCGCTACAAAATGATCATCGAATAGTACCAAAGAGACTGGGCTTGACCCATCGCTTTGCCAGGCACGAACGCGCGCCTTTAGTATAAAGCGCCCTGCGACCGATATTCAGCCGCAGAGCGATTTGTGCTTCAGCGCAGAACGGTTTTAAGAAACTCAGTCGTGCGGCTCCAGGCAAGCTTTGACGCGGCATCGGCATAACGTTCTTTGGCCGTGTCGTTGTTGAAGCCGTGGTTCACATTGTCATAGACAAATATCTCGTATTTGACCCGCGCCTTCTTCATTGCTTCTTCATACGGTCCCATTGTTTCGTTGACCCGTTTGTCGAGCCCGGCATAGTGCAACAGCATCTTGGCCTTGATGTTTGGGACATCCTCCGCCTTCGGCGCAGAGCCATAATAGGCAACGCCGGCATCCAGCGCAGGCGCAGCCGTAGCGATGGCGTTGACCATGCTGCCGCCCCAACAAAAGCCAAGCAGACCCACCTTGACCGCCGGATTTTTTTCTTGCGGTCATCGATCAACGCGAAGACCGACGAGACCGCCTTGGTCAGATCGAGTTTTGGAAACATGTCGCGCGCCTTGTCTTCGTCTGTCGGGGTCCCCCCCAATGGCGACAGAAGATCGACAGCAACAGCCGTGAACCCGGCAAGCGCGAGTCGCCGGGCAATGTCCTGAATGTGCGGATTGAGACCACGATTTTCGTGGATGACAATAATAATATTGCCGGCGCTGTCGGGCTTCACCCCCTTGGGCGCTGCTGTATATGTCTTCAAGCCGGATGCAGTATCGCTCCCCGAAGAAGTCTCAATCCGCGCATCGGTCTCGGGTACGACAGCGGCCAAGGCGTAATTGGGCTGCAGCGAAGACAATGCAATCTCGGCCGCCACGACCGACCCTGTCATGGCCACCAGCTTCTCCATAATGACCGGCGGCCCATTTGGGTGTGCGTAAACTCGTCGTAGAGGTCAATAAACTCCTGATTCATTTATTTCTCCTCATTTCAACATCACGCTGGCAGGAATCTTTTGCCCGATGATGAAACCATGTTGCGATCTCGAACGTATTTAGAACAGGCAGCAGATTTGGCGCATCTCATGCCTGTATGCATCGGCGTTGCCGCTCTGGATTTAGCGCAATCGCTGAACTCGGGTAAAATAACAGGAGGTAGGTATGGCGCAAATCGAAGGCGTTTCAAACGAACTCGTTCGCCGCGCACGGAATGCTCCCTTTCTTGAGCGGGAGGACGAGCACCAACTTGCTGTCCGCTGGAAAGAACACCGTGACGACGCCGCGCTCCATAAATTGGCCCAAGCTCACATGCGCCTGGTCATCGCCATGGCATATCGCTTTCGCCATTATGGCCTTCCCGTTCCTGAGTTGGTGCAAGAGGGGCATATTGGCTTGCTGGAGGCCGCAGCCCGCTTCGACCCCTCTCGGGAAGTGAGGTTTTCGACCTATGCTACCTGGTGGATTCGCGCATCCATTCAAGATTTTATCTTGCGCAACTGGTCAATTGTGCGCGGCGGCGCAAGCTCAAATCAAAAATCCTTGTTTTTCAATCTCCGCCGCATCAGGGCCAAGATCTCTCAGGTTTCGCCCGACCGGAACAGCCGCGAGGCGTTTGGCGATATCGCACGGGCATTGGGCGTCTCGATTTCCGATGTCGAGACAATGCACACCAGGCTCGCAGCGTCGGACGCTTCGCTCAATGCACCGGTTTCCGGCGAATGGGGAGAAGACAGCTCGGAATTCGGCGACTTCCTGATTGATCCATCGCCGACGCCCGATGTCGTTGTTTCGACGAGCCTAGACAGTGAGCGGCAAAATAAATGGCTTGAACAAGCTCTGGCCACGCTGAGCGCGCGCGAAATCCGGATTTTACGCGCACGCAGGCTGCAAGAGGCATCAGCAACCCTGGAGACGCTCGGTGAAGAACTTAGCATTTCCAAGGAGAGGGTGAGGCAGATTGAAAATCGCGCCATGGAAAAGGTTCGTCATTTCATGCTGCAAAGTCATCCTGAAGCGTTCTCACACGCTTGAAGTCCTGCGTTCGCAAAATTGGTACATAAAGCAAAACCCCCGGCGATTCATTCGCCGGGGGTTTAATTGTTGCAATGAAAGACTGCGAGTTTTGCGGTCTACAGTCCTTCCTTCACTCGGCCATTGATCAAGCCGCTTCGCCGATAGCGGCTTCTTCAACAGCCGACCCGTCGCCTTCTGTCTTGGCGCCCCGCTTGGGGCCGCGTTGCAGATGTTGCTCAATCACCTTTAGCGCCTCTGATTCCGTCAACTTCTGAACGGCGGCAACTTCGCGTCCCATACGGTCGACAGCCGCTTCATACAACTGGCGTTCGGAATAGGACTGCTCGGGCTGCGCATCGGAGCGATAGAGATCGCGGACTACTTCCGCGATCGTAACAAGATCGCCGGAATTGATCTTCGCTTCGTACTCCTGTGCGCGGCGCGACCACATGGTCCGCTTGACGCGGGCGCGGCCCATGAGGGTATCAAGCGCCTTTTTTACGGCTTCCGGGCTGGACAGCTTGCGAATGGCGCCAGCCAAGACCTTGGGCATCGGCACCTTCAAGGTCATCTTGTCCTTCACAAAATCGATAACGAAGAGTTCCAGCTTGAAGCCAGCGACTTCCTGTTCCTCGATCGCGATAATCTGGCCAACGCCATGCGCGGGGTAAACGATATATTCGCCAGCCTTGAAGCCTGCATGTGGTACTCCCGGCTTCACATTCGGCTTGGCCATGGCGGGCGCAACTGCGGGACGATAGGGCGCATTTATCCGAACGCCATTGTTGACTGGCGCTTGGACAGGTGCAGCAACTGGCGCAGCGGCGGGCTTTGCAACCACCGGAGCAACCGCAACTGGAGAAACCGCTGGCTTGGCGGAAACGGGCGCAACTTTGGCTGCTGCAGGCTCAGCCTTCGCCGCCGCCTTTACGTCGGCTGTCCCTGTCGGCTTGACGGGGCTGACGGGCTTGGGCGAAGCAGCAGGCTTCACCGCAGCTGGCTTGACCTCAGCCGCCTTAATGGCAACCAGCTCGGGCTTGGGTTGACCCACCTCTGCCTTCTTGGTCGTAGCCTTGGCTGGCGTCGCCTTTGTGCTCTTCTCCCCTGCCGCAGGAGAAGCGCTCGATGTGGCCTTGATTTTATTTGTCACGATTGGATTCTTGCTCGCTACGGACTGGTTATGGGTTGGCACAGCTACGGAATTAGAAATGTTCGCAACCTTCGAGGTGTTCGCCGCAACCGCACTAGCGGGAGATTTCGCAGCACTTGCGCGCTGCGGAGACTTCGAA
The DNA here is from genome assembly GCA_945901195.1 of Rhizobium sp. Q54. Lineage (GTDB taxonomy): Bacteria > Pseudomonadota > Alphaproteobacteria > Rhizobiales > Beijerinckiaceae > Terripilifer. The sequence goes on along the minus strand of CAMDKB010000232.1, from coordinate 1,522 downwards.
ACAACGGACACAACTGAACTCGGCTGGACCGGTTTTGCCGACGAGGCTTTCGCCATTACCGGCTTCACAGACACAGACTTGGCTTTAACCGAACCGGACTTGCCGGAAACACCTTCGCTCGAATGTATCTTCGAGCCCTTCGCAGACATTTGACTCCCAGCGGCCATGACTTTGGAACTACTATCGTTCTTGATGGCAACCTTGACTTTTGTCGTCGTGGCGCTTGCAGGCTTGGAAGCTGAACCCTTAACTGGAACAGCGGATTTTGAACTCTGAGCCGAAACTCCACTCCCCCGAACCGGGGCCTTTACATTCTCTGCGGACGCCTTCGCACTGACCTGCTTACTGTCGTTTTTGCTCTTTCCAGGTCCGGCCTTGACGGCGCTACTGGTTGTTGAAGCGGACTTAGCTACAGTTTTGTTGCTTTTTTTGGGCGGGGACACTTTTTTTGGCGAAGACATACGCATTTACTCCATATTGCAGCTCCGCGTTGGAAACGGAGCCAGCCCGCCTGATGGGTGGGCTTACGGGGGCGAGCTGAATAGCCTACCGAAGTTTGACCGCACCAAAACGCCCCAAGGGACGGCCCGGTCCGGTACACAAGGATGATCCACCGCAAGAAATGAGTTCAATCGTAGTGCGCAAAAAAACGGCTCCGGGAATCGCCGGAGCGGCCACTCATTCACGCTTGATAGGACTGATATTCCGCAGACGGTCATTAACTTCCATTAATAAAGAGTATAACATAAGAAACAGTCCAAATCAAAGGATTCTCCCGGAATCCCCCCGCCCTTGGTTTACAAAGGTTAACGCCGGAGCGGAAAAAATTGTCTTCAAACAAATTGCAGCGCTAATCCCGCCGTTTGCGTGAATATTGGGCAGGACGGGACGATATCTCAAAAACGCGCCAGCTTCAGGTGCGCCTCCGGCTGCCTCAATCGCCCTCACCCTGCTCGGACGAAAAATAGGCGTCGAACTTGCCGGGCTTCCCATCAAAATCCTTGGCGTCGGCTGGACTTTCGCGCTTGATGGTGATGTTGGGCCAGTTCTTGGCCATATCCGCATTGAGCTTCAACCACTTTTCAAGACCCGATTCTGTGTCGGGCTTGATGGCTTCAGCAGGGCATTCGGGTTCGCAGACGCCGCAGTCGATACATTCATCGGGGTGGATGACGAGCATGTTCTCGCCTTCATAGAAGCAGTCGACCGGGCACACTTCCACGCAATCCATATACTTGCACTTGATGCAATTCTCGACGACGACGTAGGTCATTCCACAATCTCCGGGCGCCTGAACGCGCCACCAACTCCGGCGTATACTTTCGGCCGCTTGCTAGCGCCTATATTCGAGATAAGCAAGATATTACCTTGCCGCTCCCGGCATGCGCCTGGCTCAGTTCTCTCCGCGCCATTTGTCGATATCACGCTCCATGTCCCGCCGGTCCTTTTTTGTCGGACGGCCAGCGCCCGGCGGGTCCGCCAACGCAACGCCCGGCGTGATATCCGCCTTTGGCGGAGTCAG
>CAMDKB010000231.1 GCA_945901195.1 Rhizobium sp. Q54 | reverse complement strand
GTCATATGGCGGAAGCAAAACGCGAGGAAGTGGATCTGCTGGCCCGGTACCGAAATCCCCCCGCGCCAATAGGTCTGGCGGCCGAATAAGCGTTCGCGGGGGACGGACAAATCTTTGCGGTTGACCTTGGTGGCGGATGCTGGCAGGCACGGGTGCGCGTCTGTATTCGCTGGCCGCATGCTGACGAGCCGGACGCTCAATCTCGCAATCTGGCCGCATTCGCGGCTCTGACAGGACAGCTGGCATGCTGCGCGTATTCACCCGCGAGAATGATCATCTCTGCCCCAATGATCTTGAGGTTACGCGAGAACGTCAGCCTGTGATGCCGGGCGGAATGGCCCCGTGGATCGATTTGCTGAACCCCACGTCTGACGAAGACAAATACGTGGAGAACGTCACCGGCGTTTCGATCCCGACCCGCGAAGAGATGCAGGAGATCGAGGTATCTTCGCGCCTCTATAGCGAAGACGGCGCAGAATTCATGACGATGAGCGCCGTCACCAATCTCGATACTGACAAGCCCATGCTTACGCCCATCACATTCGTGCTGAAAGGCTTGACACTTGTGACGGTTCGCTACATGGAGCCCAAGCCCTTTTCGATCTTCATCATCAGGGCGCAGCGCGCCGGAGCCGTTGCCTGCGCCACTGGCGAGCAGGTGATGATGAGCCTGCTTGAATCGCTGATCGATCGCGTCGCAGACGCGCTCGAAAGGGTCGGCATGAAAATCGACGGGCTCTCGCAGGAAGTGTTCCACAGCGCCAATCCCCAGGCGGCGGGTCGCACCAAGGATTTCCAGCGCGTTATCACTGACATTGGACGCGAGGGTGAATTGCTCTCGATGATCCGTGAAAGTCTTCTCAGCATGAACCGTGTGCTGACCTATCATGTGGCGGTGACCGATGATGACAAGAAGGCCGCCAAAGATGCGCGCGCGCGCGTGCGCACCGTGCAGCGCGATGTGGCTTCGCTGACCGAGCACACTGCTTATCTCGCGACGAAGGTGAACTTCCTGCTGGATGCAACGCTCGGCATGATCAATCTCGAACAGAACCAGATCATCAAGATATTTTCGATTGCCGCCGTCTGCCTGATGCCGCCGACTTTGGTGGCGTCAGTTTATGGAATGAACTTCAAGACTCTACCTGAATTGCAATGGGAATTTGGTTATCCCATGGCGCTTGGGCTGATGGTCCTGACAGCGCTCGCGCCGTTTTATTATTTCCGCAAGAAGGGCTGGCTGTAGAGCGCACCGGGATTCATTTGAACCAGGATACGCTCTACTTTTAATTTCATGCGCTGCTGAGGGCCTTGATCACTACCTGAATAGTTCATCGGCGATTTTTGCCCAGCGGGGCATGGCTTCGTCGAGGGCTTCCGGCGTCATGGCGACAGTGCGAAGCGTCTTCCCATCGGGCCGCAATTTCGGATCGGAGGGCGCGACGTCTGGATCAACGGGAATGTATCCCGTGTCGCGGTAGATCTCCTGGCCTTCACGCGAGACAAGGAAATCCACCAGCAGCTTTGCAGCATTGGGACTGCGCGCGTCTTTCGTGACGCCTGCGACCGACAGCACCGCCATGGCAGGATTCATGGCTATCCAACCGGAGGGCGCCCCCTTCTGCGCGGAGATCGTGGCGTGATGATTGAAGATGTGCAGGGCCAGAGGATATTCGCCCGCGATGACGCGATCGAGCACGGTTCGTGCCGTGGCCTTTACGCCGATGATGTTTTGTTTCGACAGATCGCGAAGATAGGACATGCCCTTGGCTTCGCCCATTTCCACAAGAACAGTGCCCACAAATCCCGCCGAACCCGAAGCGACAGGCAGCGAAGCCCAGGCGATCTTGTCTTTCCATTTGGGATCGAGCAGATCGGCATAGGTTTTTGGCTCCATGCCAGGCTTGATAATTTCGGTGTTGATGCCCGGGGTAAGCACATAGAGATTGGTCGCGACCCAGTAACCTTCGGGATCAATATAATCCTTTCCCAGTTTTGCCGCATTGTCCGGCACCCATTTCAACGCGAGGCCAGATTTCTTGATGCCGGGTGATGTTGCCGTGCCATCATAAACATCGCCTTGCACGCGGCCGGCCTTTGCCTCGTTCATCAGGCGGATGACGATGTCGGGCGGATCGGCGCGGATGAAATTGATTTTGACGCCATATTTTTTCTCAAAGGCGGCTTTGGCGGGTGTCACAAACTGATTCACGATCTGAGTCGTGTACCAGGTGAGTTGCCCTTCCTTTTTCGCCGCCTCAATGAGCGCCTGGTCGGCGCTGTGCGCGGGTGCGCAAAGCAGAACCGCTGCCGCGCTGATCGCCAGTCCCGTAATTCGCAAACGTTTCCCCATGATGTCCTCCTGTTTGGTGGGGATCATGGGGCAAGTGATACTGGGGGTAAAGGGTCAGAGCTGTTTCGCGGTCAAATTCAACGGCAATGCCGCTCTGTCGTTTTGCTGCGATGCGTTTAGCGCACCAGTATATTGCGGAATTGCCAGGTATCGTGTTCGTCGAGATCTTCGGGAAACAGGCCGGGACGGCGATCCAGCGGCGTCCAGTCAGTATAGCGGCCAACGACGGGTCCCAGATAAGGCATCTGGATTTCAAGACAGCGGCGATAGTCGAGATCGTCGGCCTCGACGATGCCGGCTTCGGGATTTTCCAGCGCCCATACCATGCCGGCGAGGACGGCTGATGTGACCTGCAGTCCAGTCGCGTTCTGATAGGGCGCAATGCGCCGCGTCTCTTCGACAGACAGTTGCGAGCCGAACCAATAAGCATTGTTGTCATGGCCGTAGAGCAGCACGCCCAGCTCATCGATACCGGTGACGATTTCATCCTCGTCGAGGATCAGCCAGTCCGCCTGCATCCTGCCTTCCTGTCCGAACATTTCGTGCAGGGACAAGACTGCATCGTTGCAGGGGTGATAGGCGTAATGGCAGGTCGGCCGGTATATCGCTTCGCCACGGGAATCGCGAACTGTCAGATAATCGGCAATGGATATGGATTCATTATGTGTAACGAGAAATCCATATTGCGCCTGCGCTGTCGGCGTCCAAGAGCGAACGCGCGTGTTTGCGCCGGGCTGCAGCATATATATCGCTGCGCCGCAACCGGTTTCGTGGCCGTGGGCGTTGTCCGGTTTCCACTTTTCATGTGTGCCCCAACCCAGTTCTGCGGGTTGCAGGCCTTCCGAAACAAATCCTTCGACGGACCAGGTGTTGACGAAAACCTGTTGTGGCTTGGGGAAGTTCGCCACCTGAGTATCGCGCTCTGCGATATGAATGCCTTTGATGCCAGCGCGCTGCGCAAGCGCCGCCCATTCCTCGCGGGTTTCAGGCTCGGATACATCGAGGCCCAGATCAGCAGCAACATTGACCAGCGCACGCTTTGCGAACCATGAAACCATGCCGGGGTTGGCGCCGCAGCAGGAAACAGCCGTCGTGCCGCCAGGCTTTTTGCGCCGGGCTTCCAGCACCCGTTCGCGCAAGGCGTAATTCGAACGCTCCGCTGCGCCAAGCGTCTTGTCGAAATAGAACCCGATCCAGGGTTCCGCGACCGTGTCGATATACAGCGCGCCCAGTTCGCGGCACATTTCCATGATCGCGACGGACGATGTGTCGACCGAAAGATTGACGCAGAAGCCCTGGCCACCGCCCGTGGTGAGCAACGGCGCCAGCAATTGTCTGTAATTATCCCGCGTAACGGCCTTGTGAATAAATGCGATGCCACGTTCGTCCAGCAATTGGCGATCTGCATCACTGGGATCGATCACCACCATTCGCGACCGGTCGAATTCGAAATGCCGTTCGATGAGCGGCAGCGTGCCGCGCCCGATCGAACCGAATCCGATCATGACTACAGGCCCATTGATGCGGCCATGCACGGGCCAATCCGTCATGTGAAGCTCCATTTGATTTCGCTGAAAGGCAGGCCGGACTCTTTTCCGAGAATCCTGTCGGATTTGTTGCGCCTTGAAACCAAACCAGAGCAGGAAGGTCAACTGCAATCAGCGACGCATGGCCTTATTATTCGAAATCGCGGGACATTCGCAGTGTGTTCTCCTGAACTGTCGTCCCTGGCGCGTAGATCTGACTTTCAGCTTAGCCGTAGATTGCCTTGGCGAGACGCAAGGCTTCGTTCTGTCCCGAGGGATCCGTCGTGCCCAATAGTTTGACGTCGATGAAGGGGCGCACCGCAGGGGGTGTCTTCTCGATGACGGCCTGCACGCCGACGCCAAATCCGGCGTTCGCATATTCCTGCAGCGCTTCATCAGAAGAATTGTAGTGCGTGAACAACATCGCCGTATTGGGGTGAGGTGGATCGGCGACAATCGAGCAGCCATAGAGGATATAAGGGCATCCCTCCACCGGGACGATCGGCTTTACGGGCAGGCCGGGAAATTGTGTGATGTCGGGCAGGGTAAAGCCGACAAGCACCGGGAATTCGCCTGTCACGACCTTACGCGCGGCATCCTGAGTGCCTACGACAAAGGCCGGATTTTGCGCCGCCATGCGCTTGTGAAAATCCAGGTGCTTTTCTTCGCCGAAAGGTTTGGTGCCAATGAAGTAGATATGGCCGGGGCCATTGGTGCGAGGATCGTCCATGAGGATGCGGCCCTTCCATCTGGGTTCCAGCAGATCGTAAAAGCCTTTGGGTTCTTCGCCGGGTTTCACCTGGGCGGTGTTGATCATCAATCCATAGGTGATGGTGATCTGCGGCACGAACTGGACTTTGGACTTGAGAGTTGTGCGATCCAGATCCGCTTTGAGCGGGCCGGGAATATCTGCAACGGTCTTGTCTTCATTGTAACGGATATTGGTCAACGCCTCCGAGCCGAAGACGACGTCGACCTGCTGGCGCTTGGCGATTTGGCCGACCCGGATACGTTCGCGCACTTCTGAGGGGCGGCCGATCAGGGCACTGACCTGTACGCCGTATTTTTTTGTGAAGTTCTGCTGGACGGTGCGCACCACACGGCTTTCCAGACCCGTGGACAACACGACCGAACCCTCCTTGCGCGCCGCCTCAATGATCGGTTCCCAGCCCGCATCCTGAGCAAAGGCGGAACGCGAACCAATCGAAACAAAAGGCGCTGCAACTGCGCCCGTCAAAAGAGCGCGCCGGGTGATGGCCATATTTTCCTCCCTCATGCCTGCAGTCTGCCAAGTATCCGGAACCGGAAAAGGGCAGATGCAAGGTATGATTTTCTGAAGTATGCTCACACAACAAGAAAAACACCAGTCCAGCCTTTCAGGAGGATACCATGCTCAAGACCGAAGATAATGATCTTCTGACCCGTGTTGGTCCTGGCACGCCCATGGGGCGCATGCTCAGGGAATACTGGATGCCGGCCTGCCGCGCCGCTTCTCTGATCGCAGATGGACAGCCCCAGCGCGTGCGCCTTGTTGGCGAGAATTTCGTCGCCTATCGGGTTACCGATGGCAGCGTCGGGTTCATCTATGAAGCCTGTCCGCATCGCGGCGCGTCCATGGCGCTCGCGCGCAATGAGCACAATGGGTTGCGCTGCATCTTTCACGGTTGGAAAGTGGATACGTGCGGCAAGGTTGTCGACTGCCCGGCCGAGCCTGTCGATACGCGCGACGCTTTCGCTGCACGGGTGAAGGTGAAGAATTTCCCCGTACGCGAAGCAGGCGGCATGGTCTGGGTCTATCTTGGGGAGCAGGAACAACCGCCGGCTTTTCCGGAATTCGAGTTCAACAATCTGCCAGATTCACATGTCTGCGCGCAGCGTGGCCTTGTGCATTACAACTGGCTGCAGGGTCTTGAAGCCCACATAGATGCGTCCCACGTGGGGATTCTGCATTCCGGTTTCCTGAATTCCAAAAAGCCTGTGGGGATCGCCAAGAAGGATCTATCGCTTGCGACCGCCCACGCGGCGCCGCGCACTGAAATGCATTTGACAAATTACGGCCTGCGCGAAGGGGCGTTGCGTGATCTGGGCAATGGCAATACTTATGCGCGCATTCGCGAAGTCGTGTTGCCGTTTTTCACCTTCATTCCTCATGCGCCCGATGAGCCGTGTTCTGGCCGTGCGACGGTGCCGATCGACGATGAATGGGATGCAGAATGGTACATTTTGTACGATACGCAAAAGCCGCTGACTGGCGAAGCCGTTGAACTTTTGTTCCAGGGGACCAGCGGTGATCCAGATAATTTTGCATCCAATCTCGGCGGACCGGAAAACCTATGGTATCAGGATCGCGCGTCGATGATTTCGCATTTCAGCGGGTTTCCGCGATCAGTTCCCTTTGAGGATTTCATCATTCAAGAATCCATGGGCGTGCGCATGGACCGTTCCAATGAACAGCTGGGCCGGGCGGATCTCATCCTTGTGCAGGTGCGCCGGATGTTGCTGGAAGCGGTGAAAAACTTTGAAGCTGGCGAACCCGCGCCCTGGAACCTTACCAAACAGGAATATGAGTCCATCCGGGCGATTGCTGCGACGATCCCGTCCAGCACGCCTTGGAAGGAACTCAACGCCATCGAGACCATGCGCAAGCTCGCGGCGGAATAGGGGGCATCAAGCCCGTCAGGAGAGTGAATTTGTCTATCACGCAAGCATCGCCCCCGCCTGCCAAAAAGCAGCGTCCGCCGCCGCAATCCACTGTTGTGACCGCTATTGAAAAAGTGACGCCACTAGTGACGCGTATTTCCGTAACAGGGCCTGACCTTGCACCTTTCGCGCAGGCCAAGCCGGGCGCGCACATGAAGCTGTTTTTTCCCGCCGGCGTATGGCCGCCGCCGGAAGGCGTGACGAATGCGCCGCGGCCTCCGTCGCGCACCTATACGCCGCGCCGATTTGATGCAGAAAAGTCGCGGCTCGAAATCGAGTTTGTGATGCATGGGGCGGGCATTGCGTCAGACTGGGCGGCGAAGGCGGTAGTAGGAGATCGCCTGCTCGTATCTGCAGGTCCAGGTGGCGGATATCCTGTCCCCGAAGGCATTTCCAATCTTGTCATCATCGCCGACGATACAGCTTTGCCGGCCGCTGGCATGGTGATTGAGGCTTTGCCGCACACCTGCCATGTCAACGTGATCTGCGAAATCGAGAATGCTGGCGAAGAACGCGTCTTGAGTCCAATCGTCGCCAGCAAGCCGCAATGGTTGCATCGCGCACCGGGGGCGGCAAAACCGGCGTCGCTGCTGCAGGCGGCGGCGGCTTCATTGAGCGAACAGCCCGTTGGGACTTACTATTGGATCGCCTGCGAAGCTGCAGCGATGCGCAGCATTCGCGACAATCTTTTCGCCAGAGCGGGTGTTGATCGCAAGCGTGTGCACACGCGCGGTTACTGGAAATATGGCGATACAAATTATCCCGACCACGATTACGGCGAGGATTAACCTGACGGCGTAAAATTTCGCCAGTTGACGCATGTTGTCTGGCTTTTGGCAGCTATCCTGCATTATGCATCGCAATGAGCTTTTCTGCATTCAATATGCTCATTTCACTTGAACCATTTGCATTCCGGCGTGT
>CAMDKB010000230.1 GCA_945901195.1 Rhizobium sp. Q54 | reverse complement strand
GGGATTCTGGACAGATACGCTCGTTGAAAGACTTCAAGGGACGAAAATTCGCAGCGACAGCGCAGGGCAATAACGAAACAGCTGTGGTCGAAGAAGCCATGCGCAGCGTCGGATTGACGTCGAAAGACCTCGACAAGGTAACGCTGTCGATGCCTCAGCAGGTTGCTGCCTTTGCCAATAACGCGATCGAGGTCACCCTGATTGCCGAGCCTTTTCTCAGCGCCATTCTGAAGTCCGGCACCGCTGTTTCCTTGATGCCCGTGACCAAAGTACGAGAGCATAGCGTGACTGGCATTGTCATTTACAGCGACCACATGATCAAGACACGGCCCGATGTGGCGCGTCGCATGATGATCGCTTATATACGCGGCCTACGTGTCTACACTGACGCGCTGAAAGACGACAGGCTGCAGGGGCTAGGCGCAGATGAAGTGGTCGATATCATCGCAAAATATTCGGTTATCAAGGACAAGAACCTGTTGCGCTCCACCATACCTCATTCGGTCGATCCTGATGGACGCATTCCCATGGACAGTCTGCGTAAGGACTGGGATTACTATGTCGCTGAAGGACTGGTCACCGGAAAGGTGACGGTCGAAAACGTCGTTGACAGCAGCTTCGTCGAAGCCGCGTTGAAAGAGATCGGCCCCTACAAGCCACGCGCCAACTGATTGCAGGAGATAGCATGCCCAGATTCAAAAATTTCGAACCGCGTGGCGTGATACCGGCCACGCTGCTGGCCTTCAACGAAGATTTTTCGATCAACGAAAAGGAATCGTTGCGGCATCTCAATCATGTCGCCAATACTCGCGGCATCAGCGCCATCACCGTCAACGGCCACGCATCAGAAGTGCATGCGTGCAGTTTTGATGAGCAGGAGCGCCTCCTTGACGTCACAATGGGCGCCATCGGCGACCGGCTTCCTGTCATCAACGGGATTTATGCTGATGGCAGTCTGGAAGCGGCGCGCCTGGCTAAAATGGCTGAAGCGGGCGGCACATCGGCATTACTCTGTTTTCCGCCGCATTCCCTCGGGCTTGGCGTCGTGCAACGGCGGCCGGAATCCGCGCTCGCCCATTTCCGCACGATTGCGGCAGCAACCAGTTTGCCGCTGATCGTATTTCAATACGGCGATGACCTTGCATATCCTCTGGATACGCTCGTCCGTCTGGTTGAGGAAATTCCCGCCATCAAGGCGATCAAGGACTGGTCGCCCCCTGCGCGCCACGAAAAGCATATACGTGTGCTGCGCACCCTGCCCCGGCCTATCAATGTGCTTTCGACCAATTCGTCATGGCTGATGTCGTCGCTGGTCATGGGCGCGGACGGCCTGCTTTCGGGCGCAGGGTCGGTTATTCCTGATCTTCAGGTTGCGTTGTTTGAGGCTGTGCAGCAAAAGGATCTTGCCCGGGCACAGGCGCTTGCCGCACGCATTTGGCATACGACAGACGTGTTCTACTCCGATCCCTTCGGCGACATGCACAATCGCATGAAGGAGGCTCTCGTGCTGCTCGGACGGCTAGACAAGGCCGTTGTGCGCGCACCGCTTGTGAAACTGACTGAGCCCGAAATCGGCCGCATCGGTGCAGCGATGAAAGCAGCCGGTATCTCTCGGGATGGCGCGACGGGCCTTGATGCGCATCGCCTCGCCGCTGAATAACGTGTTCCATTGAAACGGAAAGCTAGAATGAGAAAAATAAACTTCGTGCGCGCCGCCGCACTTGCCATCAGTGTTCCTCTGCTTGCAGCAAGCCCGGCACATGCCCAAACCAGCTCTGCGGCGCTTGAAGAATTCTATCGCGGCAAGACGATCCAGATGATCATCGGTTATCCGGCGGGTGGCACGTATGATTTATATGCGCGCGTCATTGCCCGGCATCTGGGCAGGCAATTGCCCGGCAATCCTCATGTTGTGCCCCAGAACATGCCTGGCGCGGGAACGCTGAATGCAACAAGCCATGTTTATTCCGTTGCGCCGCAGAACGGAACGGCCATCGTAGCGACGGCGTCTTCGATGCCCTTTCAGCCGATGTTTCAAAAGATATCGGTGCCTTTCGATCCGGCAAAAGCAAACTGGCTGCCAACGCCGGCGGGCTTCACCGCACTCATGATTGTCTGGCATCAATCGCCCATCAAGACCTTTGAAGACCTGCGCAAGCGCGAGACTGTGATGGGCACGATTTCACCCGGCTCCACGCCGCACTTTGTCGCTGTTGTGTTGAACGACGTCCTTGGATCCAGGATCAAGCCGATCACCGGACATCCCAATATGAACAGCAATCTTCTGGCGATGGAGCGGGGCGAACTGGAAGGCTATACCACCGTGCCGCCCAGCGCGATTGAGCGCACTTACAGGGCGCAATGGGAAAGCAAGCAATATCTGCCGATATTGCAAATTGGAACAAGGAAGAATCCTGGGCTTGAGCACATACCACTCGCGCGTGACCTGGCCACAAATGATGCGGACCGCATGATCATCGATATGGCTGCAGCGCCCCTGACACTTGGCTATCCCTATATGATGGGACCGGGCGTGCCGCCAGAACGCGTGCAGGCCATGCGTGAAGCGTTCATGCGGGTTTTCGTTGATCCTGGCTTTGTTGCAGAAGCGAAGAAGACGACGCTTGAAATCGAACCCATGAGCGGTGAGCAGGTGCAGAAATTCATCAGCGATGCTTATAACGCACCGCAAGATGTTCGCGAGCGGCTCAAAGCCATTTTCGACAGCCAGTTCAAGTAGGAGCGAGAAATGGGGCATCTGCTCGACGGCGCATGGATAGACAAGGATGTAGTAACCGAAAATCAGAACGGGCTTTATATTAAGCACCCTTCGGTCTTTCGCAACAAGATCACAGCAGACGGCTCGGGCGAATTTCCGGCAGAAGCCGGGCGCTATCATTTATACGCGGCTGTGAGTTGTCCGTGGGCGCATCGTACAGTTCTGTTTCGTGTGCTGAAAAAACTTGAGGGACTCATCACACTCACCAATGTCGCGCAGACCGTTGGCGGCCAGGGCTGGACATTCGAACATGATCATGTTGTGCCAGGCACGGACCGGCGCGCGAAATATCTGCACGCCCTCTATACAATCGCAGATCCCAAATGCACGAGCCGCGTGACCGTGCCGACGCTTTGGGACGGGAAGACCTGCCGCGTCGTGAACAACGAATCTTCCGAAATCATCCGCCTGTTCAATAGCGAATTTCGCGCTATCGCGCCGGCGACACCAGATTATTGCCCAGAGCATCTGCGAGCGGAGATCGACGCGATGAACGCCTTTGTGCTGAAGGGCGTCAACGATGCAGTGAATGGATGTGGGCGGTCGTCGACGCAGGAAGCCTATGCCAACAGCTTCAAGCTACTGTTTGAGACGCTGGATAGCCTTGAAGAAAGACTTGGGCGGCAACGGTATCTATGCGGCGAACAGCAGACGGAAGCCGACTGGCGGCTGTTTCCCAACCTCATTCGCTTCGATCCGGTTTCCTATATCGGCTATAAATGCAATCTGCGGCGCATCGAGGACTATCCAAACCTGTCGAACTATCTGCGCGATCTCTATCAGACGCCGGGCATCCCGGCTGTCTGTGATATCGATGGCATGAAGTCCGGCGTCTTTGGACCAGCCGGCCCCATCAAAACCAATGGCATTGTGCCGCTTGGCCCGTATATCGATCATGACCGCCCGCACAACCGCGCGCGCTTTTCAGCGCTGGCAGCAGAGTGAACGTCGCAGCGCAGGGAACGGGATTTACTTCACCAGCCTGAGTGTTCTTTGCGAGCAAAGGTCCATGTCCTCGGCGGCGAGCGTCGACTCGTCAGCGAAGACTCCCTTCACATCGAACAGGCAATTGCCGCGTGGAACGCTCCCTGCGGTGGTTCCCCCTGCAGCAAGGTTCTTGACCAGAACAAAACTCTCCGCCGTTGTTCCATTCTTGGCGGTGATTATCAGGTGGGTCAGAACAACTTCGCGCTTGTTTTCAATGCGCAGGTCTTTTGCCTCCGCCGCGAATGACGTCAAAAGGGCTGCTGCACAGCCAAAAGTGAGTATGGATCGATTCACTGCAATCTCCTCTTTCAATTGGGATCGCAGCCCCCTTGCGCCTAGCGCGCTACATAGGAGGGAAATTTTGTGCGGGCATTATGGCGGAAAAAGCGCAAGAATGAGGAAGCTCGGCCGGCGCGCGGCGCGCCGTTTCATCTCATCGGGCCTTCATGCTCCCACGCTGACGCGCAGGCTTCCAGATTCCTCTTCCGCTGCACGGCGCAGTGCTTCCTGCGCGGCATCCACTTCGCGCTGGCGATTCCACATGGCTTCGTAGACGCCATGGCGTTCCAGCAATTCTTCGTGCCGCCCGCGCTCCACGATCTGGCCGGCGTCCAGAACGATGATTTCATCTGCATTGACGATGGTGGACAGGCGATGGGCGATGACCAGTGTCGTGCGGCCTTTGACAACGCGATCAAGGGCGGACTGGATTTCCCGTTCGGTGAATGAATCCAGAGCAGATGTTGCTTCATCGAGAAGCAGGATCGGCGGGCCCTTCAGAATGGTCCGCGCGATGGCCACGCGCTGTTTCTCGCCGCCTGAAAGCTTGAGCCCGCGTTCGCCCACCTGCGTCTTGTAGCCGTCAGGCAAGGACCTGATGAAGTCATCGATCTGAGCAAATTGCGCGGCTTCCTTCAGATCCGCTTCGCTCGCATCCCAGCGGCCGTAGCGCACGTTATACTCGATTGTATCGTTAAACAGCACGGTATCCTGCGGCACCATGCCGATCTGTTCGCGCAGTGACGCCTGTGTCACGTCGGACAGTGACTGGCCATCAATGGTGATCGAGCCCTGTTGCGGTTCATAAAAACGAAACAACAAACGCGAGATTGTCGATTTGCCTGCGCCAGAGGGGCCAACAACGGCGACTGTCTTGCCTGCAGGCACTTCAAAACTGATGCCCTTGAGGATCTGCCGGTTGGGATCATAGGCAAAATGCACATTCTCGAAACGAATTGCGCCTTCTTTGATGATCAGCGACTTTGCGTCTGGCTTGTCCTTGATTTCGGGCGCTTGTGTAAGGACATCGAACATGGATTCAATGTCGATCGTTGCCTGTTTGATTTCGCGATATACCATGCCCATGAAATTCAGCGGTTGGTAAAGCTGAATCATGATGGCGTTCAGCAGTACGAAGTCGCCCACGGTGTTGGTGCCGGCACGAATGCCCTGCACGCACATGATCATCATGACAGTCAGCGCAACAGCAAAAATGGCGCCTTGGCCTGAATTCAGAACCGCCAAGGAAACATAGCTCGAAATGGAATTGCGCTCGTAACGTTCCATGGATTTATCATAGCGCGCCGCTTCGCGGTTTTCGGCGCTGAAATATTTCACTGTCTCGTAGTTCAACAGGGAGTCGATGGCCTTCACGTTGGCGTCGGTGTCGCTTTCGTTCATGTTGCGGCGAATGGTGATGCGCCAGTCAGTCGCCACACGCGTGAACCAGAGATAGGCCCACATCATTACAACCAGCACGGCTGCATAGCGCCAATCGAAGCTGACCATGAAAACGGCAAGGATCATGAGGAGCTCGACCGCCGTTGGCGCACCGGTCAGCATGCTCATGCGAACAATCTGTTGAATGGCTTCGCGGCCCCGCTCGAGCACGCGCGTCAGTCCTCCGGTCTTGCGCTCCAGATGAAAGCGCAGTGACAATTGATGCAGGTGGACGAAGACTTCGTTTGCCAGCCGGCGCACGGCATTCATCGACACATTGGCGAACAACGCATCGCGCGCCTGAGTGAAAAATTGCGTGAACGCGCGCAGAATGCCGTACAGCAGACACAACGCGACTGGGCCGGCCAGCAATTGCGGCAGCGGCACATCCGCTTTGGAAGGGTCGGTCAATACGTCGGTCACCCATTTGAAGGCATAGGGGACGCCGATGGTCGCAAACTTCGCCAGAAACAGAAAACACAGCGCAGCCATCACCCGCCATTTAAGATCGGCGCGATCTGACGGCCAGACATAAGGCCAAAGATGGATGACTGTTGTGGTCAGTGAAGCTTCCGGGCGCATGGCGTCGCGGCGGCTGTCTGCAGATGAATGATGGCTCATTGAAACTCGGCTACCCCCTGGCAATGCCTCCCGAACGGCGGATTGCGGCTTTGACTGCGCTCTTATTTCAGGACGAGATGGGACTCATCAAGCCGCACATATAGGCCCAATGAGCGCCAAAAGCACCACTGCATTCACTGTGGCGGCTGCCCTGCGGGCATCACAAGGATCTGGCCGGGATAAATGCGCCTTGGATCTCGAATTTGGGACGTATTGGCGTCGTATATCTGGGTGTAACGGACGCCCTGGCCCAGCATTTTTCGGCTGATCCGCCACAGGCTGTCTCCGCGCACGACGTTGGCGGTGGCAATCTTGTCAACGGTGACGGTCGCTGGCGTAGCTGAAGCGACTGTGACTGCCGATTGGCCCGATGCGTCGGACGCGACCGCGCTGGCGCCCTCCTTGCGTGCAGCCAGCACACTTCCGGCAGGCGCCGTAATGGTGGTAGTTGCAGCAGCAGCTGTTACATCGACAGGCGCATAGGCGAAGGGTGCTTCGGCGCGGGCCAGAACATTTCCACGCGCGGGATCAATCTGATCGGCGCGAACGGTGTATTTACCTGCGGTCATGCCTTTTGCAACGCGAAGTGACCATTGCCCTGAAGTGTCAGCGGTTACGTCGGCCAGAAGCGTCTCGTTCAGATAAACGCGCAATTTGGTGCCCGGAGCAGCGCGGCCTGTGGCGTAGAAACCGCCGTCCTGTTCTGCCTCAACTGTGCGGATGCTAACACCGGGCGTGAATGTTTCCGGCTTGTCGCCAACCGAGAGGGTACGCAATTCTGACAAAACCCTGGTGGGTTTTCCAGGTTCGGCAAGAGCCACGACAATCTCGCCGCCGCCCTTTTCCGGCACGCCAACAGCCACAGTCTGGCTGGAGTCTTGCTCGCCATTGCCGCCTTTTTGCACCAGTGAGAGATCATGCGAGCCGGGGGGCAAAGCATTGGGCAGGATTACGAACTGGCCATTCGCGTCTGCCTTCGCCGAACCCAGCGGCTTGCCAGAACCCATGAGGGTGACCTGTGACCCGGGCTGCGCACGACCAGCGACTACGGTTTCGCCAGTTGGCTCGACCCTAACAATATCGAAACTTGGCAGCGCCGTTTGGCCTTGCGGCACCACAGCCTGCGAGGGCGCAGGCGCGGCCGGTGGAGAGGCAGTTGTGTGTTCGGCAGGCTTGGTTTGGGCAGGGTAGGGCAGAATATCCTGCCCGGCCCGAAGCGCGAGCACGGCAATCGCTGCAACCGAAACTACGGCAGCGGCTGCTGCCAGCATTACATTTTTGGACATTGCCAGCATGGCGTTGTGATCCTTTTGCAGACCGAATTTAATCATTATGCCCGTGCACTGGTGTCCCAACGTTTGGGTTTGGGCTAACGGTAACACATTCACCTGACGCACAAATCCGGGGTTTTGGTCTGGTCTCGATATCAAAATTGTTTTGACGGCATCCTT
>CAMDKB010000229.1 GCA_945901195.1 Rhizobium sp. Q54 | reverse complement strand
TGCATCGTTACGTGCTGCTTTACAACCAGCAGCTTCCGCAATCAGCCTTGGGCAGCAAGACACCCTTGCAGGCCATGAAGGACTGGCATAGCCTGAAGCCGGAGTTGTTCAGAAAACAGCCATATCACCTACCGGGATGTGACACATAGGCGACAGTCTTGGCAAGCTCGGCCTGCTGCTTTTGAGCGGCGCGCTGAAAGCTGGCTGATTTTACCGAAGTCGTGCGTCCCAGACCTGCAATCTCGGCCTGAATGGCCGCACAATGGATATACTGGGCGCTCGCCAGATTGGATGAGAGCAGCAGACCGCCCACCGCAGACAACACCCTCAGGGCGCGTCGCCGTAAATCCGAAATCTTGCTGATCTTGCCAACCTGCATACGTTCTCTTCCGTGGGCAAACTGAACACGAGGCGGTGATTCGTACGCAACTCCAACCAATTGTCCTTGCAACTGGTTAAATTCTTGCGTTTTGCTTTTCCAAGCCCCTTCTATCAGCTACCTCTGCCGTTCAGTTTCTACTCTGATAGCGGATGCAATTCGACTAAATATGATTGCCAAGGAGGCGTTTTTTCGACCGCTTTGCGGCAAGGCGCGCCTGCGGGACATCAAACCGCATCGATTTGTTAAATTGGCTCTGGACCTCGAGCGATTTGGACGACATTTTGGGCGCAACGACAAGCTCCCGTCTGGGAGCCGGGAGGGTTTGGGGCATGAACAAGAAATTTCAGGTCGTCATCGTCGGCGGTGGTCCTGTGGGTGTGGCTTTGGCGGTGAACCTGGGCATGCGTGGCATTACCTGCGCCGTGATTGAAAAGCGCGAGCGGCTGCAGAATATCCCGAAGGGACAAAACCTGACACAACGGACCCTCGAACATTTCTGGTTCTGGGGCATCGCCGACAAGTTGCGCGAAGCCAGAGCCATGCCGCCAGGCTATCCGATTGGCAATCTCACCGCCTATGGCAATCTGATGAGCGAATACTGGCACGCACCTGCTGGCCGCGAGGTCGTCCGCTCCTATTATTTTCAGGATAATGAACGCCTTCCGCAATATCGCATGGAAGATGTGCTGCGCAAGAAGTTGGCGACAGTGCCGGGCGTCACAAATCTGTTCGGCTGGAATGCGTCGAATATCGAGCAGGATGCCAATGGCGTGCGGGTCACTGTAACCGAAGAGGGCAGCACAACCACGCATGTGCTGGAGTCTGAATACGTCGTTGGCTGCGATGGCGCGCACTCAACCGTGCGTGATTTTGCCGGCATCCAACGCGGCGGTTCGGATTTCGATCAGAAGATGTTGCTCGCTGTTTTCCGCTCGAAGGAATTGCACGAGGGCCTGAAGCGTTTTCCAGAGCGCTCCACCTACCGCGTCCTTGATCCCGCGCTCAATGGCTATTGGCAATTCTTCGGCCGCATCGATGTGGGCGAAGGCTGGTTCTTTCACGCACCCGTTCCGGTCGAAACCCGTGTGGACAATTTTGATTTCCACGGTCTCATCGAAAAGACCGCGGGCTTCAAGTTCAAGGCCGAATTCGATCATGTCGGCTTCTGGGATCTGCGCGTCGCGGTGGCGGACAAATACCAGTCGGGACGCATATTCATTGCCGGCGACGCTGCCCATTCGCATCCGCCCTATGGCGGCTTTGGCCTCAACAATGGTCTTGAAGACATCGTCAATCTTGGCTGGAAGCTGGAAGCGCGTCTGAATGGCTGGGGCAGCGAGAAGTTGCTGCAATCCTACAGTGACGAACGCCGCCCTGTATTTCATGAGACGGGTGAGGACTTCATCGCGGCGCGCATCCGGGAAGAAGGCGAATTTCTCGCGCGTTATAACCCCAACAAGGACAAGGCCGAATTCGAAGCGGCCTGGACACGGCTCGAACATGAGGGCTGGTCAAGGCATGCCAGCTACGAGCCGAACTTTGAAGGCTCCCCCGTCGTGTGTGGTCCGCCGGGCGGCAAATGTTCCGCACACGGCCAGCACATGTACAAGGCGCGCGCCGGCCATCACCTGACGCCAGCGCCATTGTCATCAGGCCGCAACGTATTCGAGGAACTGGGAACGGGCTTTACGCTGCTGGCGTTCGATAGTGATGAGGCAGCTGTGCATGGCTTTGAAGAGGCTGCACGCGGGCTGGGAATCCCGTTCAAGGTGGTGCGCGACACCTTCGCTGGCGGCCGCGAAAAATACGAAGCGAAAATGGTGCTCGTGCGGCCGGATCAATATGTGGTCTGGACCGGAGATGCCGCACCTGCAGACGCAAAGGGCGTGATGGCGAAGGTGGTGGGGGGATAGAAGTTATACCAATGGCGATGAAGTTTGACTCATCACCGTTGGCAAGCGCGAACGCGCCATTGGTCTCAGTTCTGTGATCTTTCTTTGGAGGTCGCGCAGGACCACACGCCCCCGCGCCGTTCTCTCTGCGCCCCGGTGGGGCGCTGGATTTGCCACGCCGGTCCCAAACCCGGCATTGCAAACTATCTATCATTCCGAACAAACAATACCGGCCACAGCGCCGGGATCGTCATGCGGATCGTCATGCGAAACCAGCGCCCGAAGATGCGTGCGATGTCTTGAATGTTACCAACGGTGATGAGGTTTGACAGATCGTTGTTGGCAAGCGCGAACGCGCGCGGTTCTTTGTTTAGAACTGGTTGATCCGCCGGATGTTTCTATTGACCCATGGGTCAATAGAAACCGCCATTGGTATCAGCAACAATCAGCTTCCCCAGTCTTTCACCATAAGCCCCGGCACCCGGTCGAACTCGCGCCTGTTTGCCGTTACCAGCACAGCTCCAAGACGGCGGGGATCACTTCCCCCCGCCCTCCAGCGCTTTCTTCACCCGCGCGACCACTTCGGGCGGGGTCGCCATTACGGACTTGATGAGGTCCTGCACCTTTTCGCCGGTCAACGGATCGATATCCAGTTTCAGCTTTTCAGCTTCGGCGAGAAATTCGGGATCCTTCATCGTGGCGTCGAAGGCGCGGCGCAGGACCGCCACGCGGTCGGCGGGTACATCAGGCGGCAGGAAGAAGGGGCGGCCGTATTCGAGCCTTGCCACCATCAACGCCAGCGCCTGCCGCTCGGCTTCGGTTTTCGCCAGCGTGAAAATCGTCGGCACGTCCGGGATTTCCTTGTTCGCCTCGAAATTGAACTGCACCAGAAGATGTATCTTCTTGTCGCGCACCCAGTCCTCGTGCAGCGTCTTCAGGCTCAACCAGCCGTTGGAGCCCATGCCCTCCACTTCGCCGCGCTCCATTGCGAGGTGAATGTCGGTCGTGGATTTATAGCCGCTGATGACTTTGTAGCGCAGGCCAAACAGCGCTGCTGCCACGAGCGGATAATCCACCTGCGTTGTGCCCGGCGCGGTCGCGCCCGCGAGATAATCCCTGGTCTTGAGATCTTCGAGGCTTCTAATCCCTGACGCATGCCATGAATAAGAAACCTGCGTTTCGCGGTTGGAACTGCCAATCCAGATGAATTTCTCCGGATCGTATTTCGTCACTTCAGGCGTAAACAAAACCGAAGTCGGCATGCCGTTGATTGGCGAGCCGATCACCGTGCCATCGCGCGGCGTAGAGCCCTGCATCACATTGCCAAGTGCAATGCTGCCCGCGCCCACCAGTGTCTGCACGACAAACGTGGGCGCGCCGGGAATATGCCGGCCATAATGGCGGACCAGCGCTCGCGCATTGACGTCATAACCACCGCCCGCCGCCGAGCCGACGATGATGCGTATCTGCTTGTCCTTGAAAAAGGTCTGGGCATCCTGTGCGAGCGCAGGCGTTGCTGCGGCTGCAAGGATCAGTGCAGGGATCAGTGCAAGTATCACTGCAGGGTTCAGTGCAAGCATCAGCGCAGGGATCTTGCGAAATCTGGCCATGTGAATCCCTCCATTCAAGTTGATGATCTTTTGAAGCGTGTCCTCGTCCAGCGGGCGCGCAACGACAGGAACGAGGAAACCCTGTGAGTGAGATCTTGTGGCCAGCAGGGGTAGTCGCGAAGAATCCGGTTTGAAGCGCGAACCTGCGCAGCGCCCTTACCATGCGAACAGGCTTGATGTTCTCTCACCCGATGACCTCCCCTCGCACACTATGCCGCTGTTGCCGCCATGGCCGAACATAGTATGGTGGCCGCGAGAAATCGAATGCGCCTGATACGGCCAAAAACAACAGGGAAGAAGCCTATGGACGATCTCAAATCCGCGCAAGGTATCGGGGCGCCGCTCAAGCGCAAGGAAGACCTGCGGCTGTTGACTGGCAAGGGGCTCTTCACCGACGATTCCGTCCCGGAAAACCTCTGCCATGCAGCCATGGTACGATGCCCGCATGCCCACGCGAAGATACTCGGGATCAACTCGGACGCTGCCCGGAAGTCTCCGGGTGTCATCACCATTCTGACTGGCGCGGACGTGAAGGCCGATGGACTCGGCCCCATTCCGCACGATCCCAAATGGGATGGCGCGCCAGACGTAAAGCTGATCATTGCGGCAGACTTCAAGGTTTTCCTCAACGATCATCCGGCCATGCCGTCAGAACGCGTGCGCTTCACGGGTGAGCCCGTCGCCATGGTGGTGGCCGAAACGCGTGCACAGGCGATTGATGCAGCCGCGCTGGTGGAAGTCAAATACCAGCCGCTGCCAGCAGTCGCCCGTGCGGTTGACGCGCTCACGCCCGGCGCGCCCGTGGTCTGGGACGAGCGCCCTTCAAATATCTCGCTTGATTGCACAGTCGGCGACAAGGCCGCCACTGAGGCCGCCTTTGCCAAAGCCAAATACATCGTGAAACTCGACACCTGGATCAAGCGCGTCACCGGCAGCCCCATGGAGCCGCGCAACGCCATCGGCTTTTTCGACGAGGCGCTGGGCAAATATGCGGTGCGTGCGGGATCGGGCGGCGGCGTCGTGAAAGAACGTCAGCAACTCGCGCAGATTTTGCATGTGGACCACGATCATTGCCGCGCATTCTCGGGTGACATGGGCGGCAATTTCGGCACGCGCAACACGTTCTTTCCCGAATATGCGCTGTTGCCCTGGGCGGCCAGAAAGCTGGGGCGGCCGGTCAAATGGGTTGCCGATCGCAGTGAATGTTTCCTCACCGATTATCAGGGCCGGGACCTCTACGTGGAGGCGGAACTGGCGCTGGATGCGGAAGGTCATTTTCTGGCCATGCGCGGCAGCAATATCAGTAATATCGGCGCTTATACCGCGCACTTCACGCCGATGCGCAAGGGCCTTGGCATCATGCAGGGCGTGTACAAAATCCCGCACGTGCATTTCCGTGGCCGTGCAGTCATGACCAATACCGTGCCGACAACGCCGTATCGCAGCGCTGGCCGGCCCGAGGCCATCTATGTGATCGAGCGGCTTGTCGACAAGGCGGCGGATGAATGTGGCTTTGATCCTGCCGATCTGCGCCGCCGCAACTTAATCCCGCCCGACGCCTTCCCCTACACCAATGCCGTCGGCATCACCTATGACAACGGCGAATATCTCATGGGCATGGAAAAAGCGCTGCAACTTGCAGACTGGCAGAATTTTCCGGCTCGCAAGGCGGAGTCGCAAAAGCGCGGCCTTTATCGCGGCATAGGCATTTCAAATTATATCGAAGGCGCAGGCGGCTCGCCGCGCGAACGTGCGGAAATCACGATTTCGGGCGATGGCGATGTGGAACTCGTACTGGGTACGATGAATTCAGGGCAAGGCCATGAAACCAGCTTCCCGCAATTGATCTGCGAATGGCTCGGCGTGCCTTTCGACAACATCCGCTATGTCGCCCATGACACGGACCGTGTGATCGCTGGTGGTGGTTCCCATTCCGGCCGCTCCATGCGCATTGCCTCGCTCGCCATCGGCGACGCGACGGAAGCGGTGAAAACGAAGGGGAAAAAGATCGCTGCGCATTTGCTGCAGGCGCAGGAAAGCGATGTCACGTTTGCGCGCGGCGTTTTTTCAGCCAAAGGCGCGACCATCGGTATTTTCGAACTGGCAAAAGCAGCCGAAAGCAATCCGGATTTGCCGCCAGACCTGCGCGGCAAGCTTGATGGCACAGGCGACGTGACGATCCCGCAGGGCGCCTTTCCTTCAGGCACCCATATCTGCGAAGTCGAGGTCGATGCCGATACAGGCCAGGTGCAGATCGTCAACTGGTATGGCGTTGATGATGTCGGCCTCGCCGTGAATCCCTTCATTCTGCACGGCCAGACTGCCGGCGCTGTTGCGCAGGGCGCAGGCCAAGCGTTGCTCGAACATTGCGTGACCGATCAGAAAGACGCGCAAGTTCTAAGCGCTTCCTTCATGGATTACGCAATGCCGCGCGCCCATCACATGCCAAATTATGACACGGCCTTGATCGAAGTGCCTGCCACCTCGCACCGCTATGGCATCAGGCCGGGGGGCGAAGGTGGAACGACGCCGGCCCTCGCTGCCGTCGTAAACGCAGTTGTGGATGCGCTCAGCGAACTGGGTGTCAAACACGTGGAAATGCCCACGACGCCTGAGCGCGTCTGGCGGGCGATCCAGGAGGCGCGGGGGTGAGACCTACGGCGCTTTCGCCGCAGCCTGAATTCTTCTCGCAGCCCCGCAATCGCGTAGCGCTCCTCATCGGCGTAACATTTCTGGCGCGCGTGATGTTTGCGCTCTCGACCGGCCTTGGTGTCGACGAGAGTTACACCGTCGCCACCGGTCGCGAGCTGGCGTTGAGCGCCTATGATCATCCGCCTCTGGCCTGGTGGCTGTCTTGGTTTGGTGGACAAGTTTTTGGCGTCGAGACGGGACTGGGCGTTCGCCTGCCTTTCATCCTGCTGTTTGCAGCCACGACCTGGCAGATCTATCGCCTTGGCGAAATCTTGTTCGATGCAAATACAGGATTTCTGGCAGCGCTGATCCTGAATTGTGCCCCGGTGCTGGGCATCACCACAGGCACGTGGGTGCTTCCCGATGGGCCATTGCTGTTAGGTCTGGCGTGCGGCGCGATCTGCATCGGCCGCGTCCTGTTTGTTCAGCCAGACAAGCCCTTTCTCTGGCTCGCCGCAGGTATTTGGGGCGGCTTTGCGATGCTCTCCAAATATCATGGGATCTTCCTTTTTGCGGGAACGGGCCTGTTCCTGCTGACAACACGGCACAGGCGCTGGCTGGCAACGCCCTGGCCCTATGCTGGCGCGGCCATTGCGTTGCTGATGTTCACGCCAGTGATCGTGTGGAACTCTCAGCACCACTGGGCCTCGTTCCTGTTTCAGGGTGGCAGGGCCACAGCCATATACCTGCGCCCGTGGATGTCTTTGGTCATTCTGGTTGGCCATGCGTTGTTTCTCTTGCCGTGGCTTTGGCTTGCGCTTGTTCTGGCGGCCGTGCGCGCATGGAAGATCCGAACGCAGGATGAGCGGCGGTGGCTGCTGTTCTGCCTCGGCATTGGGCCGGTAGCGTTGTTCACGGCGGTAGGCATCTGGTCACAAAGCATATTGCTGCACTGGGCGATGCCTGGCTATCTCATGTGGATTCCTCTTGCAGCAGCAGACCTTTCGCAAGCCGCACCGTGGACGAGATATGTCTGGCGGCATGCTC
>CAMDKB010000228.1 GCA_945901195.1 Rhizobium sp. Q54 | reverse complement strand
GGGAATATCGAGGCGCTGCGCCGACGCGCCAGCGACGACACGCGCGTCTGGCGATTTGGCTTTGACGCCAAGGGACGCATCGCGATCAAGCAGTGTATCGTTCGCCAATTCCCAATAACTCGTGGAGAGGTTCTTGGGTCCACGAATTGTGCCGTCGTCCAGCACCAGCGCGCCGGCCTCGACGCCGAGTTTTTCGGCCGCCAGCGCGAGGTAGATTGCGCGCGCCTGTGCGCAGACACGGCGTATGGCGGAACCGGAATCCTGAATCGAGAGCGAGCCTGAAGTGACGCCCCCATTCGGACTTGTGACCGTATTTACAGCCCGCAGCCGCACACGGGCAGGCGAGATGTCCAGCTCATCAGCAGCAATCTGCATCAAGGCCGTCAATATGCCCTGACCGATTTCGACCTTGCCGGGCGATATTTCGATAAAGCCGCCTGCATCAATGTGCAGCCATTGTCCAAGCCGTGGATTGCTTTTGAGATTGCCGGGAAGTTGCGCAGTCTGCGTCACACTCATGTTCGCGCCCCGGCCTTTGCGGCCCGCAAGACAGCGCGGACGATACGGTTATGCGCACCGCAACGGCAGAGATTTCCATCAAGCGCCTCGCGCACTTGTGCGTCGGTGGGATCTGGATTTTTTGCCAACAAGGCTGCCGCAGAAATGAGGATGCCCGATGTGCAATAGCCGCACTGCATAGCCTGCTCGTCGATAAACGCCGTTTGCAGTGGATGGGGCGTTTCCGGTGTTCCCAGTCCTTCAACTGTGGTGACGGATTTGCCCGCCACCGACCACATGGGTGTGTCGCATGAAGCCAGAGGCTGGCCATCAATCAGAACATGACACGCCCCGCATTGATTAAGACCGCAGCCGAAATGCGTGCCTGTGAGGCCGCATTGATCGCGCAAAACATAGAGCAGAGAGGACGATGGATCGCATGAAAGAATCCTCGCATGCCCATTCACGGTGAGGCTGATGGCGTCTGACACCTTATTGCACCTTGGCGCCAGATATCCGCACGACTTCACTCCATTTGGTTATTTCCCGGTCAAGGAAGACACCAAATTCGTCAGCGCTCATGTTGTAGGGGACAGCGCCTTGCTTGTCCCACGCGGCCTTGATCGTCGGATCTTGCTGAACCTTGTTGATCTCGCTGTTGAGCTTTGTGACGATGTCTTTCGGAGTCGCCTTGGGCGCCATGATGCCGAGCCAGATAGTGGCCGAATATCCGGCGACGCCCGCTTCCGAAATGGTGGGAACTTCCGGCAAAACATCGGCGCGTTTGTCACCACTTGTGCCAAGGGCGATGGCTTTGCCAGTGTTGATGTTCTGCGCCATGGTCGTGACGGCATCAAACATCATGTGGACGTGGCCGGCGAGAACGTCATTTCGCGCGCCGCCGCTGTCCTTGTAGGGCACGTGCACAATTTCGGTCTTGCTCATGGCCTTGAATAATTCGCCCGCCATGTGATAGGGCGTGCCGGGTCCCGAAGAGGCGTAATTGAAACCATTCGGTCTGGATTGCACGAGTGCGATGAATTCCTTCAACGTCTTTGCGGGGACCGAAGGATGAATCACCATCACAAGATCAGAATAATTCACTGCGGCGACAGGCGCGAAATCGCGCATCAGCGCGTAGGGTTTGTTGGGAATAAGCGATTCATTTGTCGCCTGTGTGTTGGACATCATCAACAGCGTGTAACCATCGGGCGCGGCCTTTGCCGCTTCATTTGTGCCAACAACTGCGCCCGCGCCGGGGCGGTTTTCAACCACGACCGATTGTCCGATGGTCCTGGTGAGGTTTTCTGCGATCACGCGCGCATAAACGTCCGCCGGTCCGCCTGCGCCAAAAGGAACGATGATCTTGATTGTGCGCGTGGGATAGGATTACGCGGCCGCGCCCCACACCGCAGCAAAGGTGACGATGCCAGCCAGCGTCAGGGTTCGCAACGCTTTCATGTTTCCCTCCTGATTATACAAACGAGTCCAGCTTGCGCCATGTGCCCGCGTGAACTTTTAGACTGCCTTCACCACATCATTTTGCCGCCGTCGACATTGATCGTCTGTCCTGTGACGAAATCGCTGTCGGGCGACGTAAGGTAGAGCATGGTGCCAAGCAAATCCTCCGGCAACATATCACGTCCAATTGATCGTTGCGCCCTGTTGGGGGCGCGCATCCCCATCATCATGTCATTATCCAGCACGCCTTCGCTTTCGGTAAAGCCGGGCGCTATGGCATTCACAGTGATTTTCTTGTTGCCCAGTTCGCGCGCCATCGAGCGCGTCATGCCGATGACCGCCGATTTTGACGCCACATAATGCAGAAAACCTGGTGGTCCGAGAAAAAACGTGGCCGAGGAAATATTTACAATCTTGCCGCGCCCGTTTTTTTCCATGCTGGGCAGCACTGCTTTGACGGCCTGAAATATCCCGCGCACGTTGACGCGCATCAGACTATCCCATTCGTCCTCCGATATCTCCCAGAACGGTTTCAGCTTGAGGCTTGAAAAGATGCCGGCATTATTGACGAGAATTTCAACCGGGCCATAAGCGGCTTCGACTTCCTGCACCATGCGCGCAAGATCGTTGTTATCCGTGACATCCACCTTCATGCCGATCGCCTGATGCCCTTCGTTATTGATGGCGTCGACGCAAGCCTGGGTATCGAGAACGTCAGTAACGACTGTTTTCGCGCCTTCGCGGGCGAGCGCTTTTGCATAGGCCGACCCAATGCCCTGGGCCGCCCCGGTGATGATAGCCACGCGCCCCTGAAGGCGGCCAGTGGTTCCCTCCATATGCAATCTCCTCTCCCCCAATTTGTACACCGCTGCATGCCGGGTTCGGCGGCAGAAATTCCAGATTGCGTGGCTGAAAGCCAGTGTCCGCCGTTTTTAGGCAAGTCGCAATCGTTTGCCAAATCCGGAAATCGCGTGCTAGCTTCCTGCCGAGATCAAAACGCTAGGGTTTGCCGGGAGGAACCTATGTCCAAGTCTATTCAATCAGGAATTTTGCGCGCTGCGGGCGCTGCCATGTGCGGCCTTGCGGCCTTAAGTGCGGCTCCAGCGTCGGCCCAGCAAACTTTCGAATTCGCTGTATGGTATTCTGATCGCGATTATTACGCGCCGATGACCAACAAATGGGCGCAACAGGTGGAGGCCGTGACTGAAGGCCGGGTGAAGATGAAGCTGCATTTCTCCGGCTCACTCGTCCCCGCCAAGGATACGGTTTCGGCCGTTCGCAACGGCTCTGTTGGTGGCGGTACAACAAGCATCAGCTTTCTGGCAGGAATTGTGCGGGAGCTCTCTTATTTCGAGCCATTCTTCTGGATTCCGGCTGACGCCAAGATCGGGCAGGAAATGATGGACAAGCTCACGCCCGCGTCGCGTGAGTTGATGGAAAAGCGTGGCATGGCGCTCGTGTTCGCGCTGCCTTCCTCTGGCCTTTTGACAGCCTGTCGCGGCGATGCCGTCAAGACTGTCGCTGACTGGAAGGGCAGGAAGGTGCGCGCAGCGGGACGTTTGCAAGGTCTGCAGCTCAGCGCTGTGGGCGCTGCACCGGTCGCGATTGATCCTGGCGAACTCTATATCGCCCTGCAGAACGGCACGGTCGACTGCACGATGTTCCTCGCCAATCTGGCGCTCTCCGGCAAGATTTTTGAAGTCGCTCCCAATGTGACCTACTGGAACGATGGCGCGAACTCGTCGTTTTATTACGTCAATCTCGATCAGTGGAAGAAGGTTTCTGCCGCCGATCAGAAGAATATCATCGAGATGTCGGACAAGCTTGCCAAGGAATGGGCGGTCGAACAGATCGGCATGCAGCAGCAGGCCGCCAAGGATCTCGAGAAAGCTGGCGCAAAAGTTTACTATCCGACTCGGGCTGAAATCGATACGCACAAGAAAGCCATGAGCTCGGTTTGGGCGGAAATCGACAAGCTGGTCGGTCCATCCGGCAAGCTGTTTTCGGACGTCATTAGCAAACAATAATACGCCTGCCAGTAACAGGTGATCTCGGGGGGAAACATGACAATGCCAGGAGCGGTTGCTTCCGGTGGCTTTATCGCGCCACTAGAGCGATTTACGAGAGCAGTCAACAAGGTGTTTGCCTTTGTGGCCGGGATCACGGTCTTCGTCATCATGATTTTCGTGCTGACAGCCGTGATTACCCGATATGGCTTTAACAAGCCGCTCAGCGAATTGCTGGATCTGACCACCTTCATGCTGGTCTTCGTATTCTTCCTCGCGCTTGCGCCGGCGCTGCAGAATGGCAGCCACATCGAAGTCGATCTGTTCGATCCCTTGATTCCCGAAAAATGGCACAAGGCGCAGCGCATGATCGGCAAGGCGTTGACGTTGCTGTTTGCGAGTGTGCTGTTTTTCTTTGTGACCCGCTTCTTCATTGATGTCGTTGATGTTGACGAATTGTCCTTCACCATGATCACCGTGCCGCTCAAATATGTTTACTGGATTGGTCCCGTCGGTGCTGCGCAGTTTCTGTTGACAGCTATTGTCGATATCGTCCGCTTTGCTCAATTGCCGCCCGGCCAGATCGCGCAATTTGGCGCGAGTCCAACGCACTAGCGGGGATCAGATTCAATGTTCGCGTTTTACGGGTTTCTCATCTTTCTGCTGACGTTGCTGATCCTTTTTGCGGTTCGTACGCCTGTGGGCGTAGCGCTTGCAATGGTGGCTTTCTTTGGCACCGGAATTTTCGTTTCGACGGCCTCAATCGGCCAACTCGCCACGATCAGCTTTTCCGTCACCAGCAATTTCATCATCGTGGTTGTGCCGCTTTTCATCCTGATGGGCGAAGTGCTGTCAGCAGCGGGTATCGGTGCGGACCTCTTTCGTGCAGCTGAAATATGGTTCCGCAAAATTCCCGGCGCGCTGGCTGTCGCCACGATCTGGGCCTGCGCCATATTCGGATCAGTCTGCGGCTCCAGCCCGGTGACGGCCACGACCATCGGTTCAATGGCCATTCCGCAAATGGTCAAGCGGGGATATGATCGCTCCCTCGCGCTTGGCGCCACGGCAGCTGGTGGCACGCTGGGCATTCTTATCCCGCCGTCAATCCCTATGATTATTTATGGCGTGATCACTGATACCTCGATCGGTCATCTGTTTATCGCGGGCGTCGTGCCCGGACTTCTGCTCGCCGCGCTGCTGTCGTTGACAGTGATCTTGATCGTCAAGCGCCGACCGGAAATGGCGCCCAAGGTACTTGAGGAACCGACAGCGGAAACAAAGCGCAGCGCGATGATCGGCACGATCCCGGTGGTGGTGCTCGCGTTTCTGGTCATTCTCTCGATTTATACCGGCGCAGCGACGCCTACGGAGGCTGGCGCTGTGGGCGCTGGCGGCGCTATAATTATTGCCTGGGCGCTTGGGCGCATGAAGCTGTCCATGCTCATGACCAGCCTGAACAAGACGATCCATACGACCGCCATGTTCATGCTGCTGCTGATTGGCGGGCTGTTTTCATCATTCCTTCTGGCGCGCCTGGGAATCCCGCAAGCCATGTCGGATTTGCTGACCAGCCTGCCGTTGCCGACCTGGGGCATCATGGTCATCATCAACGTGGTGCTGTTGATCCTTGGCATGTTCATGGACCCCGGCAGCATTATCGTGATCGTGATCCCGATCTTTATCAAGGCGATCATGGCGCTTGGCTATGATCCCGTCTGGTTCGGGGTCATCGTTACGATCCAGTCAGAAATCGCGGCGATTACACCGCCCGTGGGGTTCAATCTGTTTGTGCTCAAGAACGTCACGCCGGATACGAACATGCGCGAAATATCCAAGGGTGCGGTGATTTTTGTGATCCCGATGCTTGTGTGCATCGTCATCCTCACGGCGTTTCCACAAATTGCGACGTTCTTGCCGAGCCTGATCTTGTCGAAATGAGCCAGGCACAAGGGCCTTGGTGACTGACGTGAATTGCTGAAAGAGAGTCCTGAGAACGGGGGAGGCTGGAATGGCCATCACACGGGTCTTTTTTGCCCTTTGGCTCACCGGTGCGAAGTAGCTATCAAAAGCCGTCAGTTTGGAAATTCGTGCTGCCAAGCGCGCTAAACTGGGAAACGATCACTACGGTACGAGGGAGCCAGCCATGACGATTTCACGCGCCCTGATTGCCTTGTCTTTGCTCGCGTCTCTGCCTGCTTCGGCTGCCGAACTCATCAAACTCGGTTACACGCGCACCGCGACCGATATCGCCATCTATACGGCTCACAAGCGTGGCTATTTCAGGGACGCAGGCCTTGAAGTCGAATTGATCCACGTGCAATCGGCCGCGGCCATGCTGGTTCCCATCACAACGGGTGACGTGGACGCGCTGGCAGGTTCTGCGTCGGCGGGGCTGTTTAACGCGACCCAGAGGGGCCTCGATATTCGGCTTGTCGCCAGCAAGGTGACAACGCCCAAAGGCTTTACCAGCCAGACGTTGATCGGCCGCAAGGAGTGGTTCGATAGTGGCAAGATCACGAAAGTTGCCGATCTCAAAGGCCAGAAGATCGCATCGGGATCGCCCGGCTCAGGCGCTTTGGGTACATTGAACCGCATGCTCAGATCGGGCGGCTTGACCTTGAAAGACGTTGAACTTGTCTATCTCGGCTTCCCCCAGATGTTGCCTGCATTGAAGAATGGCGCTGTGGCAGCAACGCTGCCCGCAGAACCCTATACGCTGCAGGCTGTGCGCGAAGGCATAGCTGTGCCGCTCGTGCGGGACGATGAAGTGTATCCAGGCCACGAGATTGCCTCGTTTTTGTTTGCCGGCAAGTTCATTCGCGAGCGCCGCGAAACCGCGTATCAATTCCTGAAGGCGCTGATCCGAGGCGCGCGCGATCACAACGATGCTCTGGATGAAAAAGGCATGTTGCGCGGTCCTGGCAGCGACGGCATCATTGCAATCATGAATGAATATACTGGCGCGAAGGATCCCGAATTGTTCAGGAGCTTTCCCTTGGCCTATTGCGACCCAGATGGGGTCATCGGCCTTGCCAGTCTGCGTGAAGATCTCGCGTTGTTTCGCGAGCTGGGGCTCATTCAGGGCGAACCATCTGTAGACAAGATCGTCGACGATTCCTTGCGTCAGCAAGTGATCAAGGAACTCGGTCCGTATGTGAAAAAGAAATGAGTGTCGCGCGGTGTGCGCTGGCTCTGGCGCGCTGCGGTTTCAATCGGGAGGTCACGATGAAAAGAATGTGTCTGTTATTGGCTCTTGCCGCTGCCGGGTGTTCATCGCACGCCATGGCGCAACAAAATAAAGTCAATGTTGGTCTCACACGTCTGGCGACAGACATCGCCCTGTTCGTGGCGGAAAAGCGTGGTTATTTCAAAAGTGAGGGGCTCGACGTCTCACTGGTGAATTTCCAGTCCGCCGCAGTCATGATCGTGCCGTTGACGTCAGGCGATATCGATGTGATGGCGGGCGCGGCGTCGGCGGGGCTCTACAACGGGCTTGCACGCGGGCTCGAAATACGCCTCGTCGCCAGCAAGGTGACCACACCCACAGGCTTTACCAGCCAGACGCTGATCGTCCGGAAGGATCACTTTGAATCCGGCAAGGTGAAAACAGTC
>CAMDKB010000227.1 GCA_945901195.1 Rhizobium sp. Q54 | reverse complement strand
GTAACAAAGAAAACTTGTCGTCTCAACAGCCGCTGCGAAGTCTAGTCCATCATGCGCCATCGTCGTGCTCCACCTCAAGAATCAGTGGACCGCGACAGATTCAGCCTTTCACCAGATTGTCACGGACTTCTTCACCCGATTGCCCTGTTTGCAGCACAAACAAGGATTGGAAAATTTGTATTATCTGGCATGACTTTCGATCTTAAAGTAATTTGAAAAAAAAGGCCAAGCTCATTAAATTCCATTAAAATTTTAGGTTTTCCCCAAATCTTTGCTTGACTTTGTATGCCGATGGAATTGTAGCTAGAGTCTTGGTTAGCTATACTAGCTGGGGGAAGCTTGGTAGGCAGACCGACTGCTGGATGCAGATTCCGGAAATTTAATCAGACATAAAATATGAATTCGGCTCTTGAACTTTAAGCTCGGCTTCGATTTTAAAGGAATGGGGCAACTACGGGACAGCAACTACAACTTGAGATTGGGTCTATGGCTGATATCGAACGCATTGCGCTTTTTATCGACGGTGCAAACCTTTATGCGACAGCAAAGTCGCTTGGATTTGACATTGATTACAAGCGACTTTTGAAAGAGTTTCATTCTCGCGGCCGTTTGGTTCGCGCCTTCTATTATACCGCGCTGGTTGAAGATCAGGAATATTCCTCCATACGCCCACTGATCGACTGGCTTGATTACAATGGCTACGCCGTCGTCACCAAGCCGACAAAGGAATTCGTCGACTCCTTGGGTCGCCGCAAGATCAAGGGCAACATGGACATTGAGCTCGCGGTAGACGCCATGGAAATGGCCGATCACCTCGATCATATCGTGCTGTTTTCAGGCGATGGCGACTTCCGTTCGCTGGTCGAAGCCTTGCAGCGCAAGGGGGTCCGCGTATCGGTCGTCTCAACGATTACAACGCACCCGCCCATGGTGGCCGACGAGTTGCGTCGCCAGGCGGATGAGTTCGTCGATCTCATTCATCTTGCGCAAAAGATTGGCCGCGATCCGGCCGAGCGGACCGAGCGCCCTGCGCGGTTCCAGACGGATCGTCGTCCAGGTTCCCAGATGCCGGCCCACGGTTCGCAGAATTTTGCAACAGCCGAAGACGAGGAAGACTAAACGTACCGGACTTTGATTGAGCGCATTGAATGCGCGCGTCCAGTAGAACCGGAAATGCAGTTCCGGCCGGCGGACCCGGCCGGAATTGTGCGTTATGCCCACGTCTGAAGGCCTATCGCGAAGAAAATCGCAAAATAGAACCATCCTGGCACAATGCGCCCGTCCCATCCTTCGGTGCAAAAAACGCGCGCTTGCTGATCGTCGGGTTAGCCCCCGGTGTGCGTGGCGCCAACCGGACCGGGCGTCCCTTCACGGGCGATTATGCCGGCGATCTGCTCTACGCAACGCTGAAGGAATTCGGGTTTGCGCACGGGGTTTATGCCGCCGATCCAAAAGACGGCCTTGAACTGGCTGATTGCCGCATCACCAATGCCGTGCGATGTGTTCCGCCACAAAACAAGCCGCTGCCGCTGGAAATGACCGCGTGCAGGCCATTCCTGCAGGCGAGTATTGGCGAAATGGAGAATCTCCAGGCTGTGGTTGCGCTTGGGCGTATCGCCCATGAGAGCACATTGCGCACGCTGGGCGAGAAGCTCTCGGCGTTTCCCTTCGGACATGGCGCAGTTCACGAAGTGACTGAAGGCGTTCGCAAACTCCAGCTTTTCGACAGCTATCATTGCTCGCGTTACAATACGAACACCGGCGTACTGACGACAGATATGTTCCGGAACGTCTTTGCAAAGATCAGGGCGACAATTGGCTGAGGGGCGAATAATCAACCCCCACGTCTCCTGCGTAGCTAACCCTTGTCTCTCAAGATTCGCGCTTTCTCGCGGCCCCAGTCGCGCTTCTTTTCCGTCTCACGCTTGTCGTGAAGGTTCTTGCCTTTTGACAAGGCGATCTCGATCTTCGCGCGGCCTTTTTCGTTGAAGTAGATCTTCAACGGAACGACGGTCATGCCCTCCCGCTCGACGCCTTGCGCAAGTTTTGCAATTTCTCGCGCTCTAAGCAGCAAGGTCCGGGGCCGTTTTGGCTCATGATTGAAACGGTTGGCCTGCAGATATTCAGGGATATTTGCATTGATAAGTTGCACAATACCCAGTTTGCTGACCCCGACATAGCTTTCCGCAATCGTTGCCTTGCCGGTGCGCAGGGATTTGACTTCCGTACCGGTCAGAACGATGCCAGCCTCGTAAATATCGCCAATGGCGAATTCGTAGCGCGCACGGCGGTTCTCTGCGGCAACCTTGCGATTATCAGTCTGCTTGGCTGCCACCCTATGCCCCAATTCCCTGCGCACGCATCAGCGCGGCCAAAGCAGCGCCTGCACTGCCTTCTGTTTCAAGCGCAGCAACAATCGCCGGCTGATCCTTGGCCGGGCGATTCTGGGACAGCTTGAATTTCCCAACCATTTGATCGATCTCGATTTCAAAGCCTACAATGCCGCGCAATTGAGCTGAGATAAAGTCTGCAGGCGCATCGCTTGTTGTCCAGCCCGGCTCCCGGCCACCTTCGTGTACACCAGTCAGATCTTCGACCTGACAGCGCAGCCACGCAGCATCTTCACGGACACTGACACGGCCACTCACCTGAACAGTCACGTAATTCCAAGTTGGAACCACCTTGCCTGTCTCTGCTTTCGTGGGATACCAGCCCGGCGAGATGTAGTGACCTTGGGCCTGAAATACAACCAGCGCCGTCTTCGTCTGAGCCAACAGCTGCCAGTGTTGATTAGCCCTGGCCATATGCGCACGCAAACGGCCTAGCCTTCCCGTTTTTGAATCAAGCAGAAAAGGAAGGGGATCAACCACCGGCCCATCTTGGCCCGCGCTGATCAACAAACCCAGCGGATGCGCGCGGATGAAGGCATGTATCACCCCGGCATCTTCGATTTTGAAATGAGCGGGCTGATACATCCCAGGTCAGGTTCCCAGAACTCCGGGGCTCACTCGGCAGCCCGGCGAATATCTTCTTCCTTGATCAGACCGGCAAAAGCCATGGCCGAACGCAGCTTGGCCTTGTTCGCTTCGACCATCGAAACGAGCGGAAGCCGAACCTCGTCGCTCATGCGGCCAAGCTGAGAAAGTCCATATTTGGCCCCAGTTACGCCTGCTTCAAGGAACGTCGCCAAATGCAGCGGCGTCAGCTTGTCCTGGATCTTCAGAGCCTTTTTCGGATCGCCCTCGTTCCAGGCATTCTGCAATTGCGAGCAAAGCTTTGGCGCTATGTTGGACACGACCGAGATACAACCATGCGCGCCTGATGCGAAGGTCGCGAGCGCCGTCACATCATCACCCGAAAGCTGGATGAAGTCCGGCCCCATCGCCAGGCGTTGCTTCGAAATGCGCGTGAGGTCGCCAGTCGCATCCTTTACTCCGGCAATGTTCTTGAGTTCGAACAGCCGCGTCATCGTGTCGACATTGATGTCGATGACCGAACGGGGCGGGATATTGTACATGATGATCGGGATGCCGATGGCGTCGTTGATCGCCTTGAAATGCTGATAGATGCCTTCCTGATTGGGCTTGTTGTAATAGGGCGCGACTATCAGCACAGCGTCGGCGCCGGCCTTGTCCGCATGTCTGGCCAATTCGACGGCTTCATGCGTGTTGTTGGAGCCTGCGCCGGCGATAACCGGCACCCTGCCCTTGGCTTCAGAAATGCACATTTCGACGACGCGCTTGTGCTCGTCATGCGAAAGCGTCGGACTTTCACCTGTCGTACCCACAGGCACAAGACCCTGAATGCCCTGCTGCACCTGCCAGTTTACGAATTTCCGGAATGCGCTTTCATCAACCTTGCCGTCGCGGAAAGGCGTCACCAGCGCTGTCATCCATCCCGTAAGCTTGGCAGCCTTGGCCATGTTCAAACCCCGTCTTTACCTGCAGTAAAAGTCTCGCCCCAAGCCTGCCGCATTCGCAAGGTTACTAGGCGAGGGGATTCATAGCCCGGCATGCCCCGCCATGAAAAGCGTTTTATGGCGGCTATGCCAGGGTTCACCGGAACTGATGGGGATTTCGAGCGGTATCCGGGCTTGGTTAGCAATTCGTAAACCCGCCGATGGGCAAGCTGGGGCCATCCATGCGGAAAATCGCGCGAGGTTTAGAATGCCAAAGCGACGTATGTTGAAATTCCTTCTGGCTGGCGTTTCCTGTGCTGCGCTTGGCGCCGGCATCCAGGCCGGGTGGTCGAACCTGAACTCGCGCCCGGGCGGCGCATGGGGTACGACCGCCAAGGCATGGACAACTCTCGTCAATTCCAGCGCCTCCCCGGCCTCTGGCGGGCGAAAGCCTGCTGAAAACATCGCTGTGGCAGCAATCCCGGCGAGCAAGGCTTCACCCTCAGCAGCTCTCTCGTCAGCAGCAAACAGGGAGCCTGGAACCTCTCAACCATCGGCCCGGGTCCCCAATAACGAATCACTTTTCTCAGCAACAGCACCGCCCGCCGAAGCCCCGCCTCCGGTTGCGCTGTCAGTGCCCGCATCCCGTGAAGCCCCCGGAAACGCCCTTGCCGCAATCGGCAGGGCAATAATTCCGCCGGCAGTGCAATCGCCCGTTGGGACGCAAATGGCAGCCCGTGGCGATCCGGCTGCAAAGCCCGCCCTGCCTCCGCAACCTGATCTCGAACCATCGACGATGGCATCCTACGCGCCGCTGCCGGAAACCCAGAACACTTCAGAGCGGCTGCAAGGCAAGGCTCCGCCGATGCCCATAGACATCACCGGGATGAAAGATGCGTTGATCGCATACAAGGCAGGCAGTCTGGAAAAAGGCGACGCAGCGGCCAAAACCGCAACCGATGAGACCGCGCGCCTCGCGCTCGAATGGGCCACATTGCGCCTGCTCCCCCGCGAGGCCGGTTTCAACCGGATCGAGGCTTTTCTCACCAAGAACCCGCAATGGCCGACCGCCGGTTGGCTTCGCGCCCGCGCCGAACAGGCAATGTACGTCGACAACATCCCCGCCGCGAAGATCAGCCGCTGGTTTGAGGCTAACCAGCCCGTATCTCCTAGCGGCCAAATGATTTTGGCCCGGCGATTGCTGGCGGCAGGCAAAGTGGCGGAAGCAACAACTATTGTCTCGCGCATTTGGCGTCAGGAGGATTTAAGCACTTGGGCTGAAGGCGCGATTCAGAAGGATTTTTCAGATGTGCTGACGGCGGCTGATCACCGCTGGCGTTCGGACCGTTATTTCTACAAGGAGAAGTACCCCGCTTCACTGGCCGCAGCTGCAAAGGCAGGCAAGGACTACGCCGCATTCGCCAATGCCCGTGTGCTCGTGGCGCGCGGCGCTGACCCCGCAAAAGCAGGCGAGAAAATTGACGCTAAATTGCGTCAGGATCCAACCTGGCATTTCGCCAGAATCACCAATCTTCGCAAGGGACAGAAATACGAAGAAGCCGCCACCCTCTTGCTGGCAGCGCCTTCCGACCCGGACAAGATCATTGAAGCGAACGAATGGTGGGAAGAACGCCGTATCGTCGCCCGAAAACGCCTTGATTCTGGTGATGCCGAAGGAGCCTACAGACTAGTGGCAAACCACGGCGCGGTAACAGGCGAAACCTACATTTCCGCCGAATTCCATGCAGGCTGGATTGCGTTGCGCTTTCTCGACAAGCCGGATACCGCGCTTACCCACTTCACCAGCGCTGCCGACGCTGCAAACACGCCGATGTCGCGCTCGCGCGCATTCTATTGGCAGGCGCGCGCAGCCGAACGGGGAGAGGACCCCGGCGATGCCGATCGCCTCTATGCGCTGGCTGCACAATATTCCAGCTCCTACTATGGCCAGTTGGCGATGGCGCGGCTGGGACGTAAGGACATACCGATCCGCACAGCGCCGCAGGTTGCCGAAGGGCAACAGCGCCTTCCCGCCATTCGTGTCGTTGAAGTCTTGGAAGCACTCGGCGAAGCCGATCTGTCCATGGCGCTCGCTGCAGGCATGGGGCGCATGCTTGAAGAACCCTCACAGCTTGCAGCCCTGGCGGCAGTATTGAACAATTCGAAGAATGCCCGCGCGACAGTCGTTGCAGGCAAGTTGGCGTCCCAGCGCGGCCTTGAGCTGGACGACATTGCCTTCCCTGTCTTTGGCATCCCGGAATTTGCTACGCTCCCCAATTCTGCAGCCAAACCCGTCGTCTATGCCATCGCGCGGCAAGAAAGCATGTTTCAGGCGAATGTCACTTCACATGCAGGCGCCAAGGGCCTGATGCAGATGCTGACTTCCACAGCAGCGCGCACCGCAAAAAACAAGAAAGTGCCGTTCGATGCCAATCGCCTGCTATCTGACCCTGCCTTCAATGCGCAATTGGGAGCAGCTCATCTGGGTGAACTGATGGACGAACACCCTGGCTCACTGATGATGGTCTTTGCCGCCTATAATGCTGGCGGACACAGGGTCAAACAATGGATCGCTGCTTATGGTGATCCCCGCAAACCCGGCGTTGATCCAATTGATTGGGTCGAGCGGATCCCGTTCACAGAAACACGAAATTATGTGCAGCGTGTCGCCGAAAACCTTGCCGTTTACCGCGCGCTCTTGAAAGAAGACGCTGTGCCTCAGATGGCTGAGCGCGAATTGCGCGCCTATGCCGCGCGCATGTAACGGGCCATTTTGTCCCTGCGCTTTTCTTCGCCTGCATAACTGCCTATGCTGGTTGAAACTATGTGCAATCGGATGGCTTCATCTGATCGCACATGGACCGATCTGTTCGTTCAGTGGCGCATCGTTCTTTGCGAAAGGGCGGCTCCACTTTTTCACTCGCAGATCCTGTCGCAACAAGGCTGGGCATGACTGACGTACAGATCTCGCAATCGCAATTTTTTACAATGTCCGACGGTTTGCGCATTCACACGCGCGATTACAACAGCGCGGCGGCGGGCGCAGTGCCCGTAGTATGCTTGCCCGGCCTGGCCCGCACTGCGCAGGATTTCGACTTTATCGCTTCGGCACTTTCGCGCGGCTCAGCGGGCGAGCCGCGCCGCATTCTGTCCATAGATTATCGCGGGCGCGGCTTGTCCGATCACGACAAGGACTGGCAAAAATACGATATGCGGGTTGAGAATTCGGACATATTGCAGGTTCTTGCGGCAACAGAAATTCATGAAGCGATATTTCTGGGCACGTCGCGCGGCGGGCTGCACATCATGGCCTTGGGCGCGACCCGTCCCGGCGCGATACGCGCCGCCATTTTAAATGACATTGGCCCCGTGCTGGAGGCCAAGGGCCTCGCCCGGATCAAGGGATATGTCGGCAAGCTCCCCCATCCCTCTTCATGGAAAGATGCTGTCGATATCGCCAAACGAATCATGGGCGCGCAATTCAGCAGCCTCTCGGAAGATGACTGGCTGACCTATGCAAAGCTAACATTTGAAGAGACCGATAAAGGCTTTATCGCGCGCTATGATCCCAAGCTGATGAAGACGCTAGACGCATTTAACCTTGAACAGCCTCTACCCGTGTTGTGGCCCCAGTTCGCAGGGCTCAGCCACGCACCAGTGCTCGTCCTTCGCGGCGAGAATTCGGATCTGCTGTCGCAGGAGACTCTGGAGGAAAT
>CAMDKB010000226.1 GCA_945901195.1 Rhizobium sp. Q54 | reverse complement strand
ACCGCGTCATGACTGCGACGGCCGCAGATTACGCCTATTGCGCGGCTCTCCTTCAGGAGCGCGATCGCGACATCTGGCTGGCTTCGCTTTTCATCCCCGAAGCAAAGCGCCGCTTTGTCCACGCGCTCCATGCGTTTGGCATTGAGATCGCGCGCGTCATTGAGATCGTGTCAGAGCCCAGGCTCGGCGAAATCCGGCTGCAATGGTGGCGTGAGGTTCTGGAAGGTGAGCGGGCAGGGGAAGCCATGCAGAACCCCGTCAGCGCTGCGCTTCTCGATATGTTGGCAGCGAGCGGCGTTCCCGGTCCCTCACTCATCGGCTTGATCGAAGCCCACCGGTTTGTTCTGTACTCCGATCCAATGCCCACCTTGAACGATCTGGAGGGCTATTGCGGCGAAACCTGTTCGAGCCTGTTCCGGCTGACGACCTTGATCCTGTCCGATGCCCGCGAGAATGGGGCCGCGGTCGCTTGCGGCCATGCCGGCGTGGCATACGCGCTAACGTCGATACTTCGCCATCTTCCCTGGCACCTTGCTCGCGGACAGTGCTTCTTGCCTTTGGACGTTTTGGCCCGTCACAACGTCACTACGACGGATGTCACAGCGGGCCGCTCGTCTGCCGGGCTGCAACACGTATACTCGGATCTAATCACCGTTATTCGCGGACATCTGGCGGAAACGAAATCAGAGCTGTTGGGTTTGCCAGCGCAAGTGCGTGCGGCTTTCGTGCCGCTGGCTGTTGTCCCGGCCTATCTCAAATTGATGGAGAGGGCGGACTACCAGGCATTCGCGCCGCGGACCGAGCCCGCCCAGTGGCGGCGCCAACTGGCTATGTGGCGGTGGAAGCCGTGATATCTCTCGCGAGAGCAATGCCCGGGGCAAGCGATCAATGGGCGTTTTGCGACAAGATATCAGTGAGAATGGACCGCAATGTGTCAATCCGATCTTTGCCGATCTTCTCCTCGAGGTAAGCCTCAATCTGCTGCGCCTGATTAGCGGTCAAAGTCTGAACGCTCTGGCCATTGCCGGTGATAACAGCAACCTTGTCGCGACGGCTGCCCGGCGCCGGGTGCAATTCGACGATCTTGAATTGCGTCAACCTGCCAATTGATGCATGCGCAGCCTGCCTTGAAATACGCAAGGTGCGGGCAAGCTGGGAAATTGTGCGGGACTTTTCCGAAATCAAGGCGAACATTTTAGCATCGGAGGGTCGAATACTCGCATATTCGGAGCCCTCCCGAAGCGTGTCCAATTGCGCTTCAAGCGTGTCTGCAACTTCCTGAACAAGACGCTTGATATCGCCGGGAGCAAGGGGGCCCTCTTTAATTTCGTCGGTCATTTATAGCATCCGCCGCACATCTAGCTGTTCATTGTCAACTTATTTTACATAAATTGAATGTAGATTATTTATCATACCTTAGCTACGGCTAAGTGGAAGTGACTTTTGTAATTTCAACGTGGAAAAGACTAAATGTTACTTAGGTTTGCTGCGGTCTGCCAGTAAATTTGAATTGACGAACGAAAATTGATTTTAGCTAGGCTGTTCATTTGCTTGAGATTAGGTACGCTGGCCCGCGTAGTTCATTTGCATCATGGCGAAATCGAAAATTCAACTCGCGTGGAAATTTCAGCTGTTTGAAACGAATGTAGAGCTGCTCCTGACCCCGATAGTCCCATCATGGATCGCCTGGACATTGCGAAATCACAATCTCAAAGGGCTGCAGCTTCTTGAGTCCCGAGCCATGCAGACAGAGCTGCTTTTGCGCGAGCGGTGAGCAAACGCTTGCGCGCAACGCCTTTCTCTGGTCCGCGTAATTTCTTGCCATCAGTCGAAATCAGGGGTTCATCAATAGGCGGAAACAGACCGAAATTGACATTCATGGGCTGAAACGAGGCCGGGCCTGCATCAATTGTCTCGATATGTCCGCCCGTGATGTGATTAAGCAGCGCCCCGATGGCTGTAACATCCGGGGGCAGGGCAGGGGTAAACCCAAGCCTCTCTGCCGCTGCCAGCCGTCCGGCAATCAAACCGATCGCGGCACTTTCGACATATCCCTCGCAGCCAGTAATCTGCCCGGCAAAGCGCAAACGGGGGTCCGCCTTCAGGCGTAGCATGGGGTCCAGCATTTTGGGCGAATTCAGAAACGTGTTACGATGCAGCCCGCCGAGCCGTGCAAATTCAGCGTGTTCAAGCCCCGGAATCGTACGGAAAATGGCGATCTGCTCGGCATGCCTGAGCTTGGTCTGAAATCCCACCATGTTATAGAGCGTTCCCAGAGCGTTATCCTGCCGCAACTGAATGACCGCATAGGCCTTGTTTCCCGGTGCGCCCGGCGGAAAATGTGGGTTGGTCAGGCCGAACGGTTTCAGCGGTCCGTGCCGCAGGGTTTCGCGGCCGCGTTCGGCCATGACCTCGATCGGCAGGCATCCATCGAAATAGGGCGTCCCCTCCCAATCTTTGAATCCGGTCTTTTCGCCTGCCAATACCGCATCGATGAATGCGTGATATTGTTCGCGGCTGAGAGGGCAGTTGATGTAATCGGCGCCAGTGCCTCCAGGCCCCGCCTTGTCGTAGCGGGACTGAAACCAAGCTTTGCTCATATCAATACTGTCGCGATAGACGATCGGCGCAATGGCGTCGAAGAAGGCGAGCTCCTTTTCCCCTGTCAGCCTTCCGATGGCCGCCGCCAAACCCGCAGATGTGAGCGGTCCTGTAGATATTATGACATTATCCCAGTATATTGGCGGTATTTCCTCAAGTTCTTCTCGAACCAATTGAATCAACGGATGAGCAGAAATCGACGCCGTCACGGCTGCCGAAAACCCCTCCCTGTCGACTGCCAGCGCGCCTCCGGCTGGCACCTGATGGGCATCAGCCGTCGCCATGATCAGCGAACCCATGGCCCGCATTTCCCAATGGATCTGCCCGACCGCATTTTGTTCGGAATCGTCGGAACGAAATGAATTGGAGCAGACAAGCTCCGCCAGCGCGTCAGTCTGATGGACCTCGGTTCCCCGCACGCCTCGCATTTCATGCAAGATAACCTGAACACCCGCTTGCGCCGCTTGCCACGCCGCCTCCGACCCCGCAAGTCCGCCGCCGATGATGTGGATGGGTTTTGGGGGTGTTGTCATGGGGCATGATATGCCTGCTGATCTGGACCAGTGCAAATGAGCGTCTTGCCAACTTGCTCGCGCTGCGAGGGATAAAGGCTTTCTACATCGAATTTGTGTACGGATATTTTGATTGCTGAAGGAGCGCGCCAATGGATTTTCGCCATTTTGTTTTCCAGACCGCCGGTTTCCAGGATTCCGACGTCACCCGCCAACAGAACGTCAATGAAATCGAAGGCCACTCGCTGGCGCTCTGGCTTTCCAGCCAATTGAAAAGTGCTTGCTTCAACGCCTCAGATATCTGGGCCGAAGACCATGGTTGGGATTTTTCCCTTGGTCACGATAGCTCAAAATACCTTTGCGCGTGTTCGCTTGCGGGCGACGAGGAAAAGCCTGACGAGCCCCGGAGGGAAGGACACGTCACCTTGAACAAGTCTCGTTCCCTCATGGACAAGTTGATGGGCCGCAACAAGCTTGAACCGGGCGACCCTGTAGCCGCCGCGATCCGGGCGGCTCTCGCGACGCATGAAGCAGTGCAGTCACTCGAGGAGAATTGACGCCTGCGGAACCGGCCTGCAGCCAAGTGTATCGCATGGGCTGCTGGAGTAATCATTGGACCAAAATTGCATTAAAGCGGCCTCAGGCTGCAAGAGCTTGTGTAAAGTCAAAGCAGAGGTGGCCGTTTTCCGCTTGAGAGGATGGTGCGTTCTGTCGCCCCCGCCAATTCAACCCAAGGTCAATAAATGTCCCGTCTGCATGCCATACCCGAAAATCACATGGTTTCTCGCGTTGGGTGGCTCCGGGCGGCCGTTCTCGGCGCAAATGACGGTATTGTCTCCACCGCCAGCCTTATTGTCGGTGTCGCGGCCTCGACCGCGACCCATGGCGACGTCATGATTGCAGGTGTGGCAGGACTGGTTGCCGGCGCAATGTCGATGGCGGCTGGTGAGTATGTTTCTGTAAGTTCCCAGTCCGATACCGAGAATGCTGACCTTGCCCGCGAGAAGGCGGAACTGGCAGCGGACCGGGCCGCCGAGGAGCATGAATTGGCTGCGATCTATGTCGCACGGGGTCTGGAGAATGACCTTGCCTTGCAGGTCGCGCGCCAATTGATGGCGAAAGATGCACTCGGCGCACACGCTCGCGATGAACTCGGCATATCTGAAATCACGACAGCACGCCCGATACAGGCGGCGCTGACGTCCGCGGCAACGTTTTCTGTCGGTGCGGCTCTGCCCTTGGCTGTCGCGTTTTTCGCCCGGCAGCCGCTTCTTGTTTATGCCGTTTCGGGCGCTTCTTTGCTGTTTCTGGCTCTGCTGGGCGCGGTCGGCGCACAGGCAGGCGGGGCGCCTGTCTGGAAGGCGACGGTGCGTGTCACTTTTTGGGGTGCATTTGCCATGGCCTTGACAGCCGCCGTCGGAAAAATGTTCGGCGCGGCCGTGTAAAGCCCATGCGATTTCATCATGCCCCGCGGGAATACCCCAGCATGGGGATCACCATTCCGGCGATGGCCTCGCGCACGCAGGGATGAGCCAGACTCGCCTTGAATTTTCCTTTGCTCACCATTTCTGAACCCCACGCGGAGGCGGCAGCGGCCGCGGTGCAGACCGCTAGCGCCTGCCGCTCAATGCCTGAAAAGGCCGTCTGCCAGGCGCGACCATTCACGCCGCTACGCACCCGTGAGCCTTCGCTTCTGGAAACTTGCTGTGCAAGATGCAGCCAGGCCCTGGATTCTCGCTCGTTGCAGGCCTGTGGCTTGCAGGATTTGGCGACAATGCCGGAACACTCGCCGTGTGCTGGCCTGCGCTGCGGCGTCTGTCCGGGACGAAGAGAGGGCTCGCTTTCTGGGAAAGCTTCATTGATGCAGGCGTCGAGTTTTTCAGCATCGGCGATCAGCTGGGCGCCCTGTGCACCCGCCGGTATCGTCGCCAGAAAACAGCCCATGCACGTG
Source organism: Rhizobium sp. Q54 (assembly GCA_945901195.1). GTDB lineage: Bacteria > Pseudomonadota > Alphaproteobacteria > Rhizobiales > Beijerinckiaceae > Terripilifer. Next base: position 2,614 of record CAMDKB010000226.1, on the reverse strand, counting down.
CAGGCAATCAGGCAGATGCTCCGCACCAGTTTCAGGCAATCAGTTCCAACCATTCAAAATTTCCCGCGAGTTTCAGTCTCTATTGAGATGGCGGCTCGGCCTTCAAGGTTTCCTCTAACGTATAACCCTCTGGCTGATCTTTGCTGTTCATACGCAATTCGTCGATGACCCAGCGGCCTTTTTCCAGCGCCATTTTGAAGGTGGCGCTACGTGGCGATTCAAAATTCCGGAAAGTTGCCACAACTGTGGAGGACGTCGCGCTCCTCTCTGTCACGTTGACCTTGAGGTCGCGAATTTTGAAGTCCTGCCCGTCGACGAGAAAGTCGGCATCCGGCATGCAGATGTCATCGCGCTTCTCACAGGATTTCTTCAGCTTTTCAATTTGCGCGTTGATCCGTGCGGAGTAATAGCGCGAATTATACTGATCGGGCTCCTTGCCGAAAGGCTTCTTTTCCGCCGCAACATAAGCTTGATAGATTTGCCGGATCAGTACGCCAGGATCAGCGGGTGACTGCGCAACGACGGGGTTTGCGCCCGCCAAAATCAGGGAAGCCAAAAACAGGCGACGCATGTCGGGTCTCCCGGTTAACCGGATGGACGGATCGGCGGCATAATTATCTGATCCAAAGAAGGTTTCAAGTCTTAATACAAGGCTCATTTTGGCGCCCGGAGCGAGGCGTGATTCCACATCGCTGCCCGACATCCCGTCAGGCCCGGTTTCCCCTGTTTTTCGTGCAAAGGGGCTCCGAAGAGACGTATTGATAAGGGAGTGAGTATTCACTAATATGAACATCGTTCAAGCCTCAGGAGACGATCGATGTCACAAGTCCTGCCTGCTATCCCCATGTTCGTTGCCCGCAGCACGGGGCTGATTGGTTACGCGGCGGCTCGCCATGAAGTTGCGCTGTCGCTTCGCAACGCCAGTTTCGCGCCAGCACCGGCGTTTCTGACTGCGCCGGTTCTGGCGGGAATCGACAAGCTGTCCATGCGCTGGCTCCGGCGCTCCGCGTCGCCGTATGTCGATGATATCGAAGCCATGACCCATGTGCTCGGGTTTGCCGGGGTCGCAACCATCAACATAGGCTATCAATTCGGCTGCACCACCGGTGCGGCTCTTGATGCGCGCGGAAACCCGCTGATGCGCCGTGTACTCGACTGTCCGTTGAACGGGTTGGGCAGAGGCATCGAAGTCGTGCGCATGCGTGGCCCGGCTGGCGACTACCTCAATATCACCTGGCCTGGTGCGGCTGGCGTTCTCACAGCCACGGCGCCCGGCCGCTTCTGCGCTGCGATCAATCAGGCTCCCCTGCATAGGCGCACACAAACCCCGGTTCTTAAACTTGCCGATATGGCTCGGCATCTCAACCACACCCTTAAATATGAGAAGGGATGGCCGCCTGATCATCTTCTGCGGTATGCCTTCGAGACCTGTCGCAATTTTGACAGCGCTGTGAATCTGCTCATGAGCGAGCCTGTCGCACGACCCGTGATCTATTCGCTGGCCGGTGAGAAGCCTCACGAAATGGCGTTGATCGAGCGTGACGGCCGTGGCGGCAGACTCTATCGCGGGGCATTTGCAAAAGCCAATGATTGGCAGATCGCCTTGCCTGATTGGGAGGGCAGGGGCGTCGGCCGCGACAAGCGCCAGGACAATTTCGAACGGCAGGTATTGATGCAAAGGGCTCAGGCCGCTGGCGCAGAGGGTTTCCTCTGGGTCGCCGCCCCGATACTGAAAGCACACACGCGCATCGCGGTCGAGATGACCGCACGGGGAGAGGTCAAGTTGCAAGGCTATGACCTGGCGCGCGGTGAACAGCGCGCGCGGCCCGCAACGCAGATGGGGCAGTTTACCCTCGCGATGGCTTGAAAGTTCAGATCAACCAGCCCTGCCACAAGGAACCGAAGAAACAGACCAGCGCAGTAATTCCGATAACAGTAAAAGTCATCGCCATTCCGGCAACGCGGAACCTGAAATTCTCGGGTGATTGCGACATGCCCCAGGCATGCAGGCAGCGAGCGATGACCAGCAGGATTCCCAGTACATGCAATAGCACTGGCTCAGTATGAACACTCTCGGCCAGAGCCAGCAAAACCAGAGCCATCGGCACGTATTCGGTGAAATTTCCGTGCACACGCATGCGGCGTATCAGGTCGGGTTTTCCGCCATCGCCCAAAGATACTTTTTCCGAGGACCGCACCTTGATAACCCTGACGGCAAGGAAAATGAATATGATCGCCAGTAAAGAAGCATAAAGTGCGGTCACGGGCATGGGAGTCTTTCGTTCATCACAAGCAGCAATGTGCCTCTTGTCATAGCCTATGTCCATGCCGCTCGCATCAAGGTTTCGCTCGCGAGTCCAGATTTTCCAGCTTGCAAATTTTAAAGGCTTTCAGCGTATCAAGGCGCGATTGCTCTCCTGAATATCATGTCAATCATGCAGCCGTACTTTCAAGAAATATCGAATTTTCGTAACTGCCCAGGTTCCTGGGCGATGTTAAGCGGGGCGCAGCCTTTTTGCGAGGTCCGGCGGGTCCCGGCTCAGGGCTTCGATGATGTTCCAGCCCTGCTTTTTTGCGGTTGAGAGGAATCCTCGGATGGTCGCGAAGTCGGCTG
>CAMDKB010000225.1 GCA_945901195.1 Rhizobium sp. Q54 | reverse complement strand
CGCCGCGACCATCAATCAGGTTCGTGAACTCCTTTTCGGGGAATCCAACCGCACATTCGATCAGCGCACCAACCAGCTCGACGCCAAGATCGACCAGCTTGCAGCGGAAATGATCGAACGTTTCAACCAGGTTGAGCGCCGTATCAGTGAATTGCAGTCGCAGACCGAGGAACGCCACCAGGCGACTATTGCGGAAATCGGCGACGCGATTGTGCAATTGGGCACGTCAGTCCGCAGCATGGGCGCTATCGGCAGAAAGCGTTGAGCTTGAATGGCTGAGACCGCAAGGGAAGCGTCCAGTGAACTTGCGAGGCTGAAGGACCTTCTGCTCAGGCCGGAGGCGAACCGGCTGGAACGTCTGCAAGCTCAAGTGAGCGCGCTGGACCAGCGTGTCGGCAATAGCGAGGGTCTGGAAAACGCGACCGCCGAAATACTTGTCGACGCCTTCAGGCAGGCCGAAGGGCGTCAGCATCGGGAGCTGGCGCGAGCCGTCGCGCCTGTAGTCGTTGCCGCCATCCAGTCTGAGATCCGCAATTCTCGCGACATGATGGTCGAGGCGCTCTACCCGATAACCGGACGGCTGGTGGCAGCTGCCGTCGCTGACGCTTTCCGCTCGCTGGTTACAAACATCAACGAACGCGTCGACACGATGATGTCGATGCGCCTCTGGAAGCTGAGGCTCAAATCCTGGCTAACCAGGCGGTCGCTCAGCGAACTTCTGCTCGCGGAAGCGTCCAGACCCCGTTTGCGCCGCCTTCTGTTTCTGGAGCGTGGCAGCGGCACACTGCTTGGAAGCTGGGCGGATGAGCCCAGCGTAAACGACCGCTCCGATCTCGTCAGTGGGATGATCGCGGCGATTACCGAATTCTCAGCCTCGGTTTTCGAACATGAATCAGGCGAATTGCGAACCATTGATATGGGCGCGAGCCGTATTCTCCTGCACGCATCCTCGCGTTCGATTATCGCAGGCGAATTTACGGGCCCGCTGAATACCCATGACGAGCAAGCCGTCTATAAAATCTTTGAGCGGCTTGCCGAACAATATAATCTTGGCGCCCCCATCGCTTCCGATGAAATCGAAGTGGCCGCGCAATCGCTGCATGCGCTCTCGCTGCCGGCTACTGAAAAGAAGTCCAACAACCTGGGCGCATGGATTGTTCTCGCCCTGCTGCTCGTTATTCTGGGCTATTTCGGCTGGCGTACATGGGCGCGGACGAGCTTTGAAAACCGAGTGCACAGTGCTTTTGTCGCGGAGATCGATGCACGCCCGCACATGAAAGCCTATCCAATTTCCCTTCGGGTCGATCATGGCCGACGGGAAATCACTCTCAACGGGCTCACGCCGAGCGCCGAGGATTCACAGATGGTGCGCAACGCCGTCGAAGCCAAAGCGGACGACTATCGCGTCGGCGGCGATCTGGCGGTCGTCGTCAGTCAGGAGGCGGCCATCCGCAGCCTGGAGCAGATGCGCGCCAGTCTCGAGGTCCTGCAATCGGGTGCGCAGGCGCAGGCAAAATCGGCGGAGTCAGCTGCTGCGCAGGCGCAGGAGTCAGCCGCTGCGCAGGCGCAGGCACTGGCCAATCTCCGTTCGGAACTCGAAAAACTACGCCAGGGGCTGCAAGCACAACAACCTGTTATAGCGGGCATCGACAAGCGCCTCGCCGACACAGCGACTTCACTGGAGTCCAGTGTTGCGGGACTTCAGGCGCAGGCGGCTGACCCGCGCAGCGCGGTGGAGCGTTTCACCCGGCGCAACGCCGTGTTCTTCGAACGCGACTCTGTTTTGCGCGAAGCTGCTGTTGCTGCCAAAATGCTGGATGAACTGGCAGGGCTGTTGCTTGTGGCCAAAACCGGCATCCGTGTCGTCTCCTACTCCAGCGATTCCGGTTCAACCGCTATAAATCAGAAAGTGGCGCAGGACAGGGCGCGCGTCGTTGCACTGATGCTGAGCGAACGCGGCATTGAGCTTGGTCGCATTGTGACGGCAGTCCGGCCCTATTCGAACCAGATCAACAGTTCCCAGGACGTTGCAGGCCATAGCAATCGGCGCGTCGAATTTGAGACATTGTTCGAGAGCGAGAAAACAGGGCCATGATCAGCGCCAAAATCATGATTCTTGGCGCGGTTGGCGTTGGCAAATCCTCGCTGGTCAAACGTTTCGTTCGGGACAGTTTTGATGGCGAATACAAGACGACCATTGGCGTCGATATCCAGACCTGTGATGTGACGCCTGCAGACGGCGATGAAAATGTGCGCCTGATGTTATGGGATACGGACGGTGATTTCGGACAAAGGATTTTCGATACGGCCTATGTGAAAGGCGCCAGCGGGGCTATCGCAGTTGCCGATGCCTCCCGTCCCCAGACAATCGAGAAACTGAAGGCCTTGCTGACGGGCTTCGAAGCGAATTTTCCGGGCCGCCCGGTTCGTGCTGTCATCAACAAAAGTGATCTGGTCGATATAAGCTCGATCGATCTGAAACCAGTTGGCCTGCTTGTCAGCGAATTACTTTTCACCAGTGCGAAGACAGGTGAAGGCGTGCGTGAGTTGTTCAACACGCTGGCTATGGACGTGGTGCGCCGCCGCGCTGTTTAGCGAGGCGCTACTTTTTCGGCCTGCCCTGGGACTTGATCGCCAATTCCGTCCGGCTGCGCGCATGAAGCTTGTCGAGGATGCGACTGACGTAATTTTTGACTGTACCTTCCGCCAGATCGAGATGGCGCGCGATCTCCTTGTTGCTCTGTCCTTCGCCGATCAGCGCCAGTACAGCGTCTTCACGTTCTGTCAGCGGTGGGGAATCGTCTTCATCCACAGCCAGGTTGTTTCCGGTTCGCAAACGACGAAACTCCGCGACGACCTTGTTGGCAATGCGTGCGGACAGATTGGTTTCGCCGCGCATTACACCCCGGATCGTGCCGAGGATTTCGCTCTCTTGCGCGTCTTTCAGAAGATAGCCTTGCGCGCCCGCCATAATCGCGTCGAATACGACATCTTCCGTTTCATATGTGGTGAGCATGACCACATGCGTGGCGGGCCATTCCTGCTTTATGGTCCGCGTGGCCAGAATACCGTTCATGCGCGGCATCTGAATGTCCATCAGCACGACATCAGGACGCCAGGCGCGCACTCTCTCGACGGCCTCGACGCCATCGGCCGCTTCGGCCACGACTTCAATGTCGCTTTCGAGCGACAGAATCGCAGAAAACGCCTTTCGCACAACCTGATGATCTTCGGCAATTAATAGCCGTATTTTTGGTTCACTCATCGGCCGAAGCCCTGCTCTCTCGATTCGTCCCGTCGGCATAATATCTAATTTTATACATCAATGCTCGGGCGCAGGAATTATGGCTTCTATCTTTGTGCCCTTGCCTTCCACGCTGGTGATGTGAAGCGTGCCGCCCAGCGAGTGGATTTGTTCTTCCATGCCCGCCAGGCCGAAATGCCCTTCGGGACGCAGCGCCGTGTTGAAACCTATGCCGTCATCCACGATGTCCAGTCGTGCAACCCGCTGGTCACGGCGTTCTATTCGCAATGACACGCTCAGATTTCGCGCGCGGGCATGACGTTCAATATTGCGCATGGCTTCCTCGAACAATCGCGCCAGGCCCTGAGCGATTTCACCACCGAGATCGTCAGCGGCGGGATCCATGACCAGTGAAACCTTGATATTCAGGCGCGCGCGCAATTGCGATAACGCGTTGCGAATGGACGTTCCCAAGGTCGTCACTTCAAAATTCTTCGACCTGATTTCACCCAGCGCGTGGCGGGCGCTGTCCAAGCCTTCAAGCGCCAGCTTTTCGGTTGCGCTCAATTCCTTGAAGGCAAGTTCGGGGTTGGAATGCATCAGCTTCAGCGCGAGGCGGACTTGCATCATCAAACCGACCATCGATTGCAGCAGCGTATCGTGCAGATCACGCGCGATGCGGGCTCGCTCCTGCGAAATAGCGTTTATGCGGGTCTGCACATTCGCGCGTTCAGTTTCGACCAGTAATCGCTCGTCCGACATCTGTTTGTTGCGCCGCTCTGCGGTGAGCAAGGCCTCGATCTCGCCCGCTCCGTAATCGGCCATCGTCAGAACAAGATAATATCCGCGCCGGGCATCCCAGGTGATGACGATATTGACGCGCGGTCCATCGCCCATTTCCTGCACGTGTATGCCCGGCAACGTCAGATTCCGGCTGTCCTGCGCCTGCAATGCCAGCAGATCCTCCTCCATACCAAAGAGAAGCGCCGTCTCGCAACAGGATTGGCCCGGTTCCGCCAACCACGCGCTCAGCCGCCCTGTCCGGGACGTTACGCGCAGATCACGATCCAGGCGTGCAAAGCCTGCCTGGCCCAATTCGACGGCGATAGAAATATCTTCTTCCACACGGCACCAGTTGATGTCACTCCATTCGCAAGACAGGCTTCACGGTATCGCCAGTTTCGCTGTCATGGAAGGCTTTGTCGATATCTTCAAACTTGTAGAATTTGATGAGCTTGTCGAAGGGAAAACGGCCATCTTTCCAATAGTCGACTAGGCGCGGAATAAACACGTCAGGATTGGAATTACCTTCAATAATGCCGCGCACCTTGCGCCCCATCAAGAGATTGCGGACATTCAGACCAAGTTCGCTGCCATCCCACGGGCTGGTGACAAATCCTGCATTCCCGCGCGGCGCGAGGCAATCGATAGCCTGCCGCATCACACTGAGAACGCCCGTCGTATCAAGCGCGAAGTCGACACCGCCTGGCGATGCTTTCATCACGTCCCCGATCACACTTTCAGCGCCCGCGACTATGCCATCATGCGCGCCCAGCTCCTTGGCGAGATCAACACGATGCTTGTGGCGATCAATGGCTATTATGCGCGAGGCGCCCGCGATACGGCCAGCCATGATCGCGGACAAACCCAGAGCGCCAACCCCGAAAACAGCGAGCGTCTTGCCGGGCTGCAGTTTGAAGTCATTGAGAACCGCGCCCGCGCCTGTCTGAATGCCGCACCCAAGCGGCCCCATGATTTCAAGCGGCACATCCTTGCGGATTTTGACGATGTTTCGCTCAAAGCCAATCGAATGCGTTGCAAAACTCGACTGCGAAAAGAAATATCCGTTGATGGGGCCTTTCGCGCTCGACAAATATGTCCCGCGACCCGGCGGTTTGCATGTGAAGCAATACTCAAAGCCTGAATGACAATAGGCAGGCTCGGCCTCTTCGCAGGAAATGCAACGGCCGCAAGAGCCGAAGGTCATCACCACATGATCACCCGGCACAACCTTGGTGACGCCCGCACCGATGGCTTCCACCACGCCTGCGCCTTCATGGCCCAGAACAACTGGCTTTGGCACGGGTCCAGGTCCTGCAGATTTGTGGTCCGTATGGCATACGCCTGTCGCCACCATCCGCACCAGAACCTCTCCGGGGCCAGGACCGGCCAGATCAATTTCCTCGATTGAAGGGTGGCCGGACTCGTCACGAAATACTGCAGCGCGGATTTTCATCTGGCGTTTCCTTTTACTTTGGGATCAAAGCCTTTAGGCTCTTTTCTGAACCATTTCGGCTTCTGTCAACTGGACCCGTTCATGACCCGGACACTGCCCCTTGCGGGCATTCGCGTGATCGAATTCTCGCATATGATCATGGGCCCTTCCTGTGGCCTCATCCTTGCTGATCTGGGCGCAGATGTCGTCAAGGTCGAGCCGCCGGGCGCTGGCGACAATACGCGGCGGCTTGCTGGCTCGGGCGCGGGCTTCTTCGTCAGTTTCAATCGCAACAAGCGATCGGTCAGTGTCGATATGAAATCGCCGGCGGGACTTGCTTTCGCGAGGAAACTCACGGGCAGCGCCGATGTGGTGATCGAAAACTTCCGGCCCGGCGCATTGGCAAAACTGGGCCTCGACTATGCTGCTCTGAAATCCACCAATCCCCGGCTGATTTATTGCTCGCTGAAGGGCTTTCTCGCCGGTCCCTATGAACATCGCGCGGCGCTCGACGAAGTGGTGCAAATGATGGGCGGCCTTGCTTATATGACCGGCCCGCCAGGACGGCCCTTGCGCGCGGGCGCTTCGGTGAATGACATCATGGGCGGCATGTTTGGCGTCATTGGCATACTTGCCGCATTGCAGCAGCGCCATGCGACCGGCCTTGGCGTGGAAATCAAGTCAGGGTTGTTTGAAAACAATGTGCTGCTGATGGCAACACACATGATGCAATATGCCATTACCGGCAGGCCTGCATCCCCCATGCCCAATCGCATCTCGGCCTGGGCCATTTATGATGTGTTCGATACAGCAGGCGGAGGACAGGTTTTTGTCGGAGTCGTCACTGATACACAGTGGGCGGCCTTCTGCGACGCATTTGATCTTGCAGAATTAAAGACCGATCCCGATTGCCGGACCAATGTACAGCGTACCGGTGTGCGCGAAAAATTTATGCCCCGCTTGCGGACACTGATGGCGCAAAAGACGCGCGCCGAAATCGTTGCGATCTGCGAGCGTATCGGCCTGCCCTATGCGCCGATCATGAGGCCGGAAGACCTGTTCGACGATCCGCACGTCAATCATCCCGGCGCGATGACCGAAATCAGCCTGCCAGACGGGCGCAAGACAAGAGTTCCAGCGCTTCCCATCGAATTTGATGGCGAGCGGCCGCGATTACGCCGCGAGGTCCCGCGCGCTGGCGAACACATAGCTGAAGTCGCGCGCGAACTCGGCCTTGCAGACAATGACATTGCTGAGCTGATGAAGGCCCTGGATTAGCCAGCTTCACACTTTGGCAGCGTTCACCTATGGTGCGATCAAGCGCTTCAACTTGTTAGCGCCATCAGGAGGGGAAACATATGCGCCGTCTTTTGCTTGCCATGCTTTGTGCAACCGGAACTGCTGGCTCAGCGTGCGCGCAATCGTGGCCTTCTCAACGTATTCGCATGATCGTGCCTTATGCGGCAGGCGGAACAACCGATTATCTGGGGCGCGTCGCAGCCGATGAAATTGCCAAGAAGACCGGCCAACAGGTGATTGTGGAAAACCGCACAGGCGCGGGCGGCAATATCGGCTCTGCCGCAGTCGCAAAGTCCGCACCCGACGGGCTGACCCTGGGCATGTTGGTCAATTCCAGCCTGACGATGAATCAGCATATGTATTCCAATATGGGCTATGATCCGCTGAAGGATTTAATCACCGCCGCCATTCTCGGTGAAGCGCCGCAAGTCATCGTAGTGCCTCGTGATCTGCCCGCAAAGACTCTCCCCGAATTCGTCGCACTGGCGAAGGCCAAACCCAATTCACTGAATTATGCGACGGCTGGCGCTGGTTCGACAAACCATCTCTCGGCGCTGCTGTTCTCCAAGCTCACGGGAATCACTATGGCGCATGTACCTTATCGCGGCGCTGCGCCCGCCGTGGCGGACCTCAATTCGGGGGTCGTGCAGATGTTTTCAGTCGGCGTTGCACCCGTCGCCGGTCTCGTTCAATCCGGCAATCTGCGCCTGCTTGCATCGACCACAGCAACGCGCATGCCGCAATTGCCTGATGTTCCCACAGCGGCAGAAGGAGGCGTGCCCGGCTACCTCTCGACTTCATGGTTCGGAATCGTGGCGCCCACCGGCACGCCGCGCGAAATCATTGACCGCATCAATGTCATGATGCGCGAAATGGTTGCGCAACCGGAGATGAAAAAGAAATTCGATCAATCTTACCTGATTGCGTGGAGTCATAATCCCG
>CAMDKB010000224.1 GCA_945901195.1 Rhizobium sp. Q54 | reverse complement strand
CGCCAAACTCCGAAGCGTTTTCGCGTCGAAATCCGCGCGCAGGGGAATAGGCAAAGACATGACGAACCTCCTCGTTCGCCACGAATGAATCAGACACCGACTGATTTGGATAGCCAGAACGAGTCACGCATCAAGGGAGATGGTATTAGAAGGAGTGGCGCTGTGACCTAGGGGAAGCCAACTACGAAATCATCCCCGGCTCGGGAAAAACAATTTCGCCCCGCCTGTCCCATCATTTTGACTATGACGCCACGCAAAAATTCATGTTTTTAGAAGAGCCCTACAGACTCTTATGGCGCATCAAGGAGAGCCAGACCTTTTATCAAATTCGCGGTTCAGCAGCGAGCCCGTTCAAGACAAAGGTCCTGGATATACCAAGCATTTTGTTACCTTCAATGGTGAGCGCGTTTGCGGCCAAGAGCGTCAACGATTTATATATGCCGGTCAATTTTGAAATTTTCGCCAATTGCGGCTCGCCCATCCCCACTGCTGCGCTCACCGGTGCGAAAGGCGATAACACTGAAAAGAACCTCGAGCCTGGCCATACTTGTGCAGCAACTATCGACCGGGCCATCGTATCCTATAATCAAAAAGGCTTGGTGAAATAGAAACCGTCGCAGCACCAACTTGTGTTTTGATCACAGCCTATCGGCAAAACAAACGCGTAAAGTGATGGCGGCCAACAGCATGCAGGATCGCTGAAGCGATTTGCCGGACGGGGCTCACTTCATTTCGGCAAGAATTTTTCTGGCCTTGTCGCTGCCAAGATCGGCGCCAAAGCGCAACAGTCGCCGGGCTTCATTGCGGTCGGGCTGGCCGAATTCGCCATCACGCAGAGCTTCAGCCAGATAGATGATGGCGCTGACGTCTTTCTTCGCAGCGCCGGTTTCCAAAAGCTTTCTTGCCTTGGGCTTATCGGGTTCGCCGCCCAGTCCCTTCAGATAATGATGGGCAAGATAGTAATGTGCGTCTGTATTGCCCGCAGCAACGGCCCGCTCGAACAATTCGCGGGACGTGGTTTCGTTTTCGGCGACGCCACGTCCAAAATAATGTTTAACGCCGAGCGCATTCAGAGCCTCTGCGCTACCTGAATCCGCGGCCTTCTCCAGCCATTCGATTTCTTTCGTTTCGCTGGCAGGAACCCCAACACCATCACGATAGAGAACGGACAGTTGAAACATCGCGTCCTCGTCGGCGAGCATGGCCGACTTCTCAAACCATTTGAAGGTCAAGCCGGCATTCTGTGCCCTGCTCTTGTCTTCGCCCTGGCCCTTGTTTTCGCCTTCCGTAAAAAGCCGTTTGTAATGTATGGCCAGATTGTACGCCGCCGTTGCGAACCCATTCTCTGCGGCCTTTTCGTACCATATCGCAGCTTGCGCAGCGTCTTTGGCCACGCCAAATCCGCGCGCGTGCAGATTGCCAACCCAAAGCATCGCAAATGCCGAGCCCTTGTCGGCAGCTGCACGGAAGATGCGCATCGCATCGAAATAGCGATCCGCTTTCACATAGGCGTGACCCAGTTGATTGGCGAAGCGCAGCGTTGCAGGTGAACGAGCCAGCGCCGACGTGCAGGCTGGAATGGCCTTGGCGGTATCAATCATTGCAGGCGACGGCACGCTTGCAGAACTCAGCGGATCTTCACGTATCCCTGCATAGCGGTCGCAGAGATCGCCCTGCGATGCATCACTTGAATTGGCGGCAGTGTTTTCAGCCAGCATTTCGCGGGCCGTCTTGTTGCCGAGGTCAGCCGCCTTCTGAAGCCACTTTCGCGCATTCTCTTCTTCAACTTCGCCGAACGCGCCTGCAAGCAATGCCTGACCGAGTTTCGTTATGGCCGACGCATCGTTGGTGCCAGCGGCTTGTTCCAGCAGGCCTCGCGCTTTTTGCAACTCACGCGGCCCGCCTTTGCCGGCGATATAGAGATCGGCAAGGCTTTGCATGGAATCGGTATTGCCGGCTTCGGCCGCCTGCGCATACCACTGGCGCGCTGTCTTGAAATTCTGCGCTATGCCTTCGCCATCCCGATGAATATCGCCGAGCATATCCATGGAGGCTGCGTGTCGCTTGGCGGCTGCTTTTTCGAACCATTCACGGGCCAACGTGTAATCGCGAGTTACACCGTTACCCCGGTAATAAAGCCAACCCATCTGGCTGATGGATTCCGGATTGCCTGCTTCGACGCCTTTTTCGAACCAGGCTTTGGCGAGGTTTACATCTTTGAGGACGCCATCGCCCTTCAGATAGGCAACACCGAGATTGGTCATGCCTGCAGATTCGCCCAGTTCGGCAGCTTTCTCATACCAGCTGGCGGCAAACCTTTTGTCGGCGGTCATGCCCAGCCCGCGGGAAAGTATATTACCGACCCAGATCGCGGCCAGAGCGGACCGCTGACCTGCTGCCTTTTCGAATACACGGCGCGCATCATCATAGCGTTTGAGATCAAGATAGGCTCTGCCGAGCTGATTGAGATAACGCACCTCTTCTGGCGCGGCTGCGACAGCCGCCTCGCAGACAGGCGCAGCCTTGGCGCCATTGACTGAAGTCACGGGCTTGACGTTGGCTGGGCGCAGGGGATCATCGGCTTCGGCAGCCAGACGATCGCAGGTTTCGCCCGGCGTTTCTGATCTTTCGAGCAGCGCCAGCTGTTCACGCGCGCGTTCGTCATGGAGATCGACAGCTCGCCTGAGCCACTTGATCGCGGCCTCCTGTTCGGGCGCGCCAAATACGCCATCGACCAGCCAGCCAGCAAGTACGCGTATGGAATCGGTGTCGTCATGCCGAGCGGCTTCTTCCAGATGCTGACGAGCCTTGACGAGATCCTTCTCGATGCCTTCGCCATAGCGATAGAGCATCGCGAGGCCGAAATGGCCGTCGTGATGGTTCAGTTTGGCGGACCGCGCAAACCATTCCCGTGCGATCTTGAAATCGACGGGCACGCCCGCGTCGCCCTCGCGGTAAAGGAAGCCGATCTTGGCCATCGAGAGCGCATGTCCCGCCGCTGCAGCCAGTTCGTAATTACGCCGCGCCTCGTCATAATCCTTCGGGCCGGCCAGACCGAGCTGAGCGAAGGTCCCCAGGAGATAATAGCCCTCAGGATCATCGAGGCTCGCTGCCTTGACAAACATCTCCTTGGCTTTGACATCATCTTCGGGGACGCCCTTGCCATCGCGATAAAGCAGGCCCAGGCCGATGATCGCATGCGTATCGTTCAGAGCCAGCCCGCGCTGAAACCACCCGCGAGCCTTGGCAAAATCCTTCTCTCCGCCAATGCCCCGCTCGAACATATAAGCCAGATTGGACATCGCCACCGGCACGCCGAGCCGCGCGGCCTTTTCCCACCAGAGCCTGGCCGCAGGATAGTTCTTCTCCATTCCCGCCAATCCGCGGAAATTCAGAAAACCCATTTCCGCCGTTGCATAGCCTGAGCCGCGATCGGCGGCATCCTTGAATATGCGAAGCGCATCCTCATGCCGGTTAGCGGCGAGATAGGCGCGTCCAAGCTGGTTCGCATAACGCAGAACTGTTGGAGCAGCTTCAACAGCCTTTTCGCAAACCGGAATTGCTGCCTCCGTGTCAACATTTCGGACAACCGGTATCTGCGGTGCGCGCAACGGATCCTGTTTATCGCTGGCAAGCCGGTCGCAGGTTGCGCCATTGTCGGCAGGTGACGGACGATTGCCGGGCTGCGGCGCGGGCGAACCTGCGGTTCCCGAGACCCCGAGATTTCGCGCTGCCGCGCCAGCCCCGGCCAGCGCCGTCATTTGTGGTGCGCCCGCACCGCTCGTGCCTCCGGCGAGATAGACCGCCTCATGTGTCAGTGACGAAGTATCCCACGGCGATTGCTTGTGCTGGGTTGCCCGCGTGACATCGACGCGCACCGCGCGCACCATGAGGCTGATATCAAGTCCGGGCCGGGCGGCATGTTTCAGGAGCGCTTCGGTGAATGGGCTGTTGCGTCCCGTTCCATCAGAAGCCACATTGCCGGGATCGGTCGCATAGATGATGATGGAATTACCCGAACTCTTGATTTCGGCCAGACCTTCAAAAGCCCCTTGCGCCGCCCGCGTTCCGCCGCCCAGCGAACGTGAAACGGTGCGCGCGTAGGGGTTGTCACGACACGCATCGAGAATGACAATCTTGATGCGTTCCTCACCGGTGACCGGATCGGGACCACGCATCTGCTGCATGATCGTATCGAGATCCACAGCTTCCAGCGGAACATCGCTCGCCTTCTCGATTCGCGCATCGATCGGCAGCACATAATTGCGCCCTTCCACTTGAATTCCATGTCCCGCATAAAACAGCAGCGCCATTGAGGAGGACTGAAGCTTGTCGCGAAACTCACGGGTCTTGCGCTCGATATTGCGTTTGTCCAGATCAGTGGCTTCGATGACCTCGAACCCGAGCTTGCGCAACAGCACGCTGACGTCAGCAGCGTCATTAACGGGATTGGTTAGAGGCTTTTCGGTCTGGTAAGCGGCATTGCCGATGACAAGCGCCACCCGGTCGGCAGCCGATACCGGACCAACACAAAGCGCTACGGCCAACGCCGCCAACCCTATGATGTCTCTTAAAAACGCTTTCATGACCGACACCAAGCCGAAACCCGACAAGAGACCACCGGGCGCTGGCCGCTTGGCTGTAAACTCCTTTGAAAATAAGACTTTGTCAATAGTGGCCGCAGCTGCCGCACGCGCGATGATTATGGAAATCTGCTTCTTTTTCCATCATGACAAGTGTCCGCCGGACGTTCCTCGCGCCACACTATTGGCCCATCGCCTCGCCGCTACCGCACGGTGAAGGACATCCCCTCACTTCCAGTTCAAATTCCACACATCTACGCCCTGCCCGCGCAAGGTTCCCGCGCGCACTTTCAATTCTTCACTGTGCACAATGATCGCAGGCCCCGGCGTTGTTGGCATGAAATAACCGCGCTCCAATCCGATATCGAAGATGCGGCGACCGACAGCCTTGCGCTTTTCGGGGTCCACGATCGTGTCGACCTCAATAGCGAGCTTCTTTAATTCGTCATCGTTGTGATAATCGGTCTGCGCCTGCACGTTATAAAGAAAACCAATTGTGCCGGTGATATCCGGCATGCCGCCACCCGGCCAGCCGCCCGCAAAAACATGCAGCTTGCCCTCCGCCTGCTTCTTGCGATAGGGGCCAAGCGTCATCGGCTCCAGTGTGCCTCGGATACCGATCTTGCGCCATTGACCCATCACCGCTTCGGCCACTGTGCGAATGCCCTCGTTGGTGAACGTCGTCACGACAAGATCGAAGCCATTGGGATAACCCGCCTGCGCCAGCAGTTTCTTTGCGCCTTCGGGATCATACTTCGGCAGCGGGAGCGAATAATCGCAGCCCGCCTGCAGACGCCAGCACATGCTTTGAGGCCGGGCGAGGTTCTTAAATGGCCCAACGGCCAGCGGCAAAAGCGCGTCATGATCGACAGCCATCATCATCGCGCGGCGCACATCAAGTTTGGTGAGCGGTTCCAGTCCCGCACGGCCCGTCGCATTGATCGCGATATAATTGTAATAGGTGCCCTGCCCCGCCGATATGGTCTTGCCCGGCAGTTTGCCCAGTTCCACCGCCTGTTCAATCGAAATGTCGCGTGGCAGGATATCAACACCGCCCGACATGAATTCGGCAACGCGCGTGCCTGGCTCCGGCACCTGCCGAAAGCTCATCTTACCGATATTGCTGGGCGGCTTCACCGTGCCGCCATGCTTGTAATCGGGATTGCGAACCAGCTCGATACCGCGCTGCGGATCAACAAAATTGGCTTTGTACATGCCGGTGCCCACGGGCTTGCGGCCATAGGCGAACTTGTCCGCCGCCGCGCCATGCGCGTGTTTTGAAACGATGGTGGTCAGAAACGCCAGCCGCGCCAGATCGAAAGGCGTCGGCTGTTTGGCCGTAAGCCGTACCTTGTAAGGCCCAAGCTTTTCGGCCTTGTCGATCCATTCCCAATAGCTCTTGAAGCGGATCTGTGTTTTGGCATCGGTGAGCCATTCAAACGTATAAACAACATCGTCGGCAGTGAAAGGCTTGCCATCGTGCCATTTCACGTCATCGCGCAACTCGAATTCGAGCGTCGTGTCATTGATGCGCTGCCAGGACTTTGCGAGCAGCGGCTCATAAGTTCCCTTGTCCTCGTCAAAGCCGATCAGGCAATCATAGACCGCATCGCTGGTGATGATCGTCTCGGTCTTTGGATCAAGATAATAGGACAAGACCTGAATCGGATCATTGAGCGGAAAGCGCATATTATCAGCCGATTTCTGCGCGACCGCAGGCCACGCAACCATCAGTGAAGTTGCAGCAACAAAATTCCGCAAAGAATGACGCATCTTTCCCTCCCCATCAAATCCAGCGTCTTCCCGGACGGCGCAGCCGATCCGGGACCGTCATATTATCGCGCCATACGACTTGCGGTCTCGGATAAAATGCTTTGCATTTTTCCGGGATGCCACCGCTAGCGCAAAGCCTCAACCAGCTTCGCCATATCTTCAGGCAATTGGCTTTCAAACATCAGATCTTCGCCAGTCACCGGATGCGTGAAGCCCAACACAGCCGCATGCAGCGCCTGCCGGCCCAAAGCATGATAGGCGGCGCGCGCTGTCTCCCCGAGCCGCGCCGCTTTGGTCTTGTAGCCTGAGGCATAGACGGGATCGCCCATGACGGGATGGCCGAGATGGGCCATGTGCACGCGGATCTGATGCGTGCGTCCGGTTTCCAGCGCGCAGCGCACGAGCACAGCGAGCTTCATCTTCTCTTCACCAATAAAGCTTTCCTCGACCTGCCAATGGGTGATGGCCTCGCGGCCCTTCTCGCCATGCACAACCGCCTGCCGCTCGCGCTGTTGCGGATGCCGCCCAAGCGGCGCATCCACTTTCCCCTGCATGCGCGTTGGCGCTCCCCACAGGATGGTCTGATATTCGCGGGTGAGATTGAGTGTGCGGCCGTGGTCGGCAAAAAGTTCGGAGAGGCCAAGATGCGCTGCATCGGTTTTCGCGACCACCAGCAAGCCTGTTGTATCCTTGTCGAGCCGGTGCACGATCCCCGGCCGCTTCACGCCGCCGATGCCCGAGAGGGTATCGCCGCAATGGGCGATCAAGGCATTCACCAATGTCCCGGTTTCATGACCGGCGGCAGGATGCACAACCAGGCCCGCAGGTTTGTCGATAACTATGAGATGTTCATCTTCAAACACGATGGTGAGTGGAATCGTCTCGCCTTTTGGCTCCGGCGCAATCGCTTCGGGCACCTCCACACTGACGATCTGCCCGGCGCGCACCTTGGCGCCGGTATCGCTGACGGGCTTCCCATCAATTGACACTTGCCCCGCTTCGATCAGCGCCTGCAAGCGCGTGCGCGAGAGCGCTTCGCCTGCCACCACCGAAAGCGCCGCCAGAAACTTGTCGATCCGCAGCCCCGCATGTTCCATCTCGACAGGAATGTCCCGCCGCCCCGCAGCCGGTATCGAAAGCGACTGAGCCACAGCCTTGGCTGTTACCTTGGCTTCGGCCTGAGCCACTTCTGCTTCATATTCGCTCAATGGCCCATAGATGCCCTTGGCGTGACGTTGTTTGACTTTTGAGTTCATGTCCGCCGCATAGCACGTTTGAACCGAAACAGCGAAGCCTGGAATGACAATCCGCCGGGTGAGCCGTGCGGCAATGGTGCTGATATTTCCAG
>CAMDKB010000223.1 GCA_945901195.1 Rhizobium sp. Q54 | reverse complement strand
CCTGCGCCTGAACCAGCGCGATCAGCTCTTCCCGGGACGGAACGTCTGGCGATTCAGCGACCATCCGATGCTTGAATCGGAAACCGGTTCATAGGTCCAGGAAAATCGGATAAAAATCACGGTGGCAGGAAGGAACCTGGGCAGTTACTTTTTTTATAGATATTTGAACGGTCACGGGACCGCGTGGTAAACTTGTCACAATGAACACAACAGGAGATTTGAAAAACCTCCTGTTGCGCTAAATTATTTACTGAAATGCTATTCGAGCGGTCCCATCTTGCATTGAGCGGCATCGGTGCTGACATTGGAAATGGTGTCCAACAACTCAAACACGACTTCATTGCCCTTCTTGATGGTCTTGGCGATGTAGATGTTCTGATCGACCTGATTGGTTGAGGGGTTCATCTTGGTCGGGCCGCGCGGGCCGTTGAATGAGACCTGCGATATCGCTTTGGCGAGGGCGACACGATCTTCCACCTTGCCGTTGACCCTCTTGGCGGCCTCGATTGCAAAGCGCATGGAATCATAAGCCATCACAGCAAATTCGGATGCGCCGCCGCCAAATTTTTCGCGATAGGCTTTCTGGAAGGCGATATTTTCAGGGTTCTGCAACTCAGGAATATAATTCAGCGAGGAGATAATACCCTCTGCACTGTCGCCCTGCGCGCCGCGCAACATCACCGGGGTTGTACCGATCATCGCGATCAACGGAATCTTGCCCTTCATGCCAAAAGATTCATATTGCTTGGTAAAGAGGATGGCCTCAGCGCCGTAATAGAAGGCGAGGATGGCGTCCGGATTGGCGGCGCGGGCTTGCGCCAGATAAGGCCCAAAATCCTGCGTCTTGTTGAAGGGCGAGAAGACCTCGTTGATCACCTTGCCGCCGGCCTTTTCATAGGTGACGCGAAAGTTCGCAGCGAATTCCTTCGGCGTTACGAAGTCCGCGCCCATCGTGTAGACAGTCTTGTAGCCTTTTGAAAAAACCCAGGGTCCAAAAGGTTCTGCCAGCTGCGAATTGGCGTAAGAGGCGCGGAACACCCAGGGTGAGCAGCGCTCGCGCGTGAGCGCATTGGCTGAGGCCAGCGATATGATCATCGGAATTTTCGCGGCCGCTGTGGCAGGAGCGATGGCCAGCGCACCGGCGGACAATTGCACGCCGGCTATCATATCGACATTGTCGCTGGAGATGAGCTTGCGTGCTTTCTGCAGGCCAGTATTGGGGTTCGAGCCGTCGTCCTCGATCAGTAATTGAATCGGCCGGCCATTCACAGCAGGCCCGAAATGCTCGATGGCGAGGCGCATGCCATTTGCCATCTCGGTGCCTTGCGGCACGTCATTGCCCGTTGTCGCGATGATGGCGCCCACCTTGATGGGTTGTTGCGCCTGCGCTGATGCTGCGACCAGCACTGAAGCGGCTATGGCTATACCAGATGCGTTATTCATGACTTTCGTCTCCCTGTGCATGTTGCTTATGATTTTTTTTATCATTGCCGGAATCAACGGCAAGATCAATGGGCATAGGCGCGAAATGCGCGGATTGAAGTTTCAGGAAACTCCAAACGCATGCCATGTGCCGTCTTCGCCGATTTCGCCCCGATGATAGGGTGGCCGGCGGGCAAAGCCATCTCGCACTAGATCCGCAAAGGCGATGCAGCGCAACATGGCTTCGCCCTGATCAGCATCGATTTCGGCCGGGGGGATCAATGCGAACGCTGGCCAGATAAAGATGACATGGGGACCACGCTTCACGCGGGCAAAAGGGGCTGTGAACACGGCCTCAAGGACCAACAGTATTTCGCGGCCATTGCCGTCGTAGGAATGGTTGCGCAAGAACTCAATTGCTTTGGCAAACGACCTGGGCCGTTCCCCGGCTCTACCAAACAGCGGCATGACTTCATTGCGCTCGATGGCCGGGCGAAGCTGTTCGATATTGAAAGTCGCAGAGGCTTCCAGAATTTTCTCGCGCATGGCGGCGACGCGGGACGGTAGCAGGCCAATATCCGTGAAAGGTCCTTCGATGATTTCTTTCACCGGAACGGATTTCAGGTTGGGCGCAGGCTTTTTCATGGGAAGAGTGTGCTGGAATATGGGCCGGGATGGAAGCGAAAATAGAAGACTGCCGCCCCCTAACTCCAAATTTATTCAACCTTGGGCGTCAACCCAATTTGTTGCGTGATCTTTTTAAAATGCTCAACTTCCGCAACAATGCGGCTGGCAAATGCGTCCGGGCTGTTGACCAGTGGCATTGAACCAAAGGCATCGTATCGCTTTTTCATGTCGTCGGTGGCCATAATGTCTTTGATGGTTGCATATAACTTGTCGACGATGGGCCGGGCCGTACCGGCAGGCAACAACAAGCCTTGCCAGCCCCGCGTGTCAAATCCCGGCAGGCCTTGTTCGGCAAGCGTAGGCGTTGCAGGCGACAAGGGCCAACGCTCCGAGCGCGTGAAGCCGAGCGCACGCAACGCGCCGGTTTCCACGTGTGAACGTGAAATAAGGAAAGGGATCATGGCCACATGCACGTCCCCGCTCGTCATGGCGGTTATGATTTGCGCGTCATTGGTGAATGGCACCATGACGAACCTGGTATCCGTCTGGCGCATGAACATTTCCATCGCCAGATGCAACGGATTGCCAAATCCGCTGGAACCATAATTCAATGCCCCCGGCTTCGATTTGGCGAGCGCGATCAGGTCCGTCAAATTTTTGACCGGTAATTTGGGATCAACCGCAAGCCAGATCGCCGATTCCGCCAACATCGTCAGGGGCTGGAAATCTTTGATCGTATCGTAGCGCAAATTTGTCCACAAAGAGGGCGCGACTGTGAAGCCACTTGTTGTGATCAGCATTGTGTAGCCATCGGCGGGCGATTTGGCGACAAAAGCCGCACCTAAATTCCCGGCCTGCCCACCCCGATTTTCGACCAGTACCGTCTGCTTGAACTCGTCCTGCATTTTGGCTGCCAGCAGCCGCGCAATGCCGTCAAGGCCGCCTCCGGCGACAAACGGCACAACGATGCGAATAATTCTTGAGGGATAGTCCTGTGTCTGCGCGCGCGCCGGACTTTGGGTGCACAAGCACCCCAGAAGGCTGACAGCAAGTGAAAGAACTCGATATACTTTCGCCATCGTTCGCCTCCGTGCTGGTTTTATTCGGCCTTTGGTTTTAATCCGATTTTTTGCGCGAGGTCTTTGAAATAGGCGACTTCGAGCTCTATGCGCCGGGCAAATTCCTCCGGCCTGTTCAACAGCGGGATAGACCCGGCCGCCCGATAACGCGCCATTGCATCGTCATCGCTCGTCATGATCTGTTTGATGGCTGCGTAAAGCCTTTCGACAATTTCTTTCGGTGTGCCTGCGGGCGCCAGAAAACCCTGCCAGCTCTCTGAATTATAGCCGGGTATGCCCTGTTCGGCGATGGTCGGAATATCTGGCGAAAGCGGCCAGCGTTGCAGCCGGGTCGTGCCAAGCGCTCGCAATGTTCCGGCAGCCACATGCCCTCTGGCCGCAGAAAAGGGCGCCATCGCCGCATGCAATTGTCCGCCGGTAATTCCCGCCAGAATTTGTGCATCATTGGTGAAGGGCACCATCACGAAGCGCGTGTCCGTTGAACGCATGAACAATTCCATAGATAGATGCAGGGGATTGCCGATGCCGCTGGAGCCGTAGTTCAACTTGCCATCATTGACTTTCGCGTAGGCGACGAGTTCCTGAACCGAGTGCACAGGCAATTTCGGATCAACAACCAACAACACAGTGGATTCGCCGAGCATCGTTATGGGCTCGAAATCCTTGATGGTATCGTAGCGCAGGTTGGTCCACAGTGATGGTGCAATCACATGGCCAATGGTGGTGATCAGGATCGTGTAGCCATCAGGCGGCGATTTGGCGACATAATTGGTGCCGACATTACCCGCCTGTCCGCCACGGTTTTCAACGATGACAGGTTGCTTGAAAACATCCTGAAGCTTGGCTCCGACAAGCCGGGCGTTGGCGTCAAGCCCGCCCCCAGCGAGAAATGGCACGACGATCCGAAGCATGCGATTGGGATAGTCCTGCGCATTTGCGGGCAAGCACATAAGCAACAATATCAACGCGTACAGCGATGATTTTGTAAGTCTCGCATAGAGTGAGATGGGCTTGATGGTCCCCTCCTTTTTGTGCGCTACAACCAGTGTGCCCAGACGCAGGGGAAATGCTCAATCCAGCTTGATATTCGCCTCTTTCGCAAAATCTCTGATGCGCTTGATCTCGCTTGAAAGATTCGCAGAGAATGGCGCGACAGGCCCGCCAGCTGGGGTTACGCCAAGGGCATGAAATCTTTTCCGCACCTCGGGTGTTTTCAAGGCGGCGTCGATGTCGTGATGCAGACGAGTGACGATATCGGCGGGAATGCCTTTGGGGCCAACGATTGCGCCAACCGCTTCAAGCTGCACGCCGGGGTAGCCGAGTTCCGCCATCGTGGGAATATCGGGAAAATCTGGCGAACGCTGCCGCCCGGTCATGCCGATGATGCGGATGCTGCCATCAGCGATAAATCCCATCATGGCCGCCGGTTCATTGAATATCAGGGTGATCTGCCCCGCAAGAAGCGCCGCTGTCATTTCTTGGCCGCTCTTGTAAGGCACACGCACGTATTTGGAGCCCGAATGCGTATTGAACAATTCCGATACGAGCTGAAACGTCGTGGCTGTGCTGCCGTAATTCGCCTTGTCCGGATTGGCTTTCGCAAAATCCACGAGATCTTTCACGGTGCGCGCGGGGTTGGAGCCTTTCACCGAGAGATAAAGTGGAAAACTCGAAAGCTGGATAATATGCGTAAAATTTTCAACCGGATCGTATGTGATTTTTGGATCGACCGCCGGAACAATCAGCATCGTCGTTGTGGGAGCCATCAGCAATGTATAGCCGTCCGGCGCAGACTGGATTGCAGCCTGTGCTGCGACGTTTCCACCTGCGCCCGCTCTGTTTTCAACGATCACTGCCTGGCCAAGGCTGCGCGTCAGTGCGTCGGCGACGATGCGGGCCTGCAGATCGTTGGCGCCGCCCGCGCCAAAACCGACTATGAGCTTGATCGTTCGCGCGGGCCACGCCTGCGCCCAAGCCAAGCCTGTTTGAAGTGCAACGCCAGCCAGAAGCGCCAGGGAAGAAAGAGTTAGTCGACCGATATTCATGTTTACACCTCAACAGTTCAGGAATGAGAGGTCTGCAAATCCCGACTCTCAGTCGTCCTTTGGCTTCAGGCCGATCTCGGCTGTAAGCTTCTTGAAATAAGCAATCTCGTCCTCGATGCGTTTGGCAAACTCTTCGGGACGATTGACGACAGGAATGGCACCGAAAACCGAATAGCGCTTTTTCATGTCTTCATCCGAGTCCATCAGGCGCTTGATGGTTGAATAGAGCTTTTCGACAATGTCCTTTGGTGTGCCCGCAGGCAGCATCATCCCGTGCCAGCTATCGGACCTGTAACCGGGCACACCCTGTTCGGCGACGGTGGGCATATCCGGCAAGGGCGGCCAACGTTTTGCACCTGTCACGGCGATGGCCCGGATCGTGCCGGCTTCCATCTGCCCGCGCGAAATCGAGTAGGGCGTCATGGCTGCCTGCAGCTGGCCCTGAGTAATGGCTGTCAGGATCTGGGCGTCGTTTGTGAAGGGAACCATGACGAATTTCGTCCCCGTGGCGCGCATCAGCATTTCCATCGACAGGTGCAAGGGATTTCCAACACCACTGGAGCCATAATTTGCGGAGGAAGGATTCGCTTTCGCCCAGGCTACCAGCTCCTGCACGTTGCGGATTGGTAGCTTGGGGTCAACGACCAGAACGATGGATGTTTCACCAAGCAAGGTGAGCGGCTGAAAATCCTTGATGCTGTCGTAACGCAAGTTGGTCGAAAGCGAAGGCGCAATCGTATGACCAATCGTCGTCATGAGAATCGTGTAGCCATCGGCAGGCGATTTGGCGACAGCGGCAGTGCCGACATTGCCGGCCCCACCCGCGCGGTTTTCGATTACAAAAGGTTGTTTGAGTTCTTCCTGCAGCTTGGCGGTCACTACACGTGCAATTCCGTCAAGCCCGCCGCCGGCAACAAACGGCACGACCACTTTGACAGGGCGCGATGGATAGTCCTGTGCTTGCGCTGCGCCGGTCAGCGCAAGAAGCAAAGCAACGAATGCTGATTTTCCTGCGGGCAACATGTATCCCTCCCAATTTTGCCACGAGCTTAGCGCGCTGGCAGGTAAGGTCAATCGATGCTTTTAAAGATACGCTTTAGTGCTTGATGGCGATTGTGAATTCGCCGCAGCGGATGCGTTCCGCGAATTTTTCCGCATAAGCTGCAACCGCGTCTTCGCCATAAGTCGCGACGAGTTCTTGCAGCCCTGTGAACAGCGCGGCTTGAGCAAAACAATCGGCCTCAATGCCGTCGCTGATCGCTTCGGCAAAAGCTTCACGCACATAGGAAAGCGCTGCGAGGCGCTCGTCGCTGGCGGCGTTCCGGTCGGTGATAAGTGTTGATTGAGTGCTCATGGTCGAGCAGACACTAACGGCACAGTCGGGCTATTGCGAGCGGGAGATTTAAAGAAGGTTAACCCCGGTCTGAGCCATTGAATCAATAGCGGCCAAAAAGGTGTCAGCGTCTGAAATGAAGTGCTTTACCTTGCCGCCGCCATACCGGCTGGCTACTTCGCGTGCGATTGACAATCCCTCACCCAGATAGCGGGATACAACGAGTTCCGCATTGGGCGTACAGGCACGGTAGGTCTGCTCAAATCCTCTGAACCCCCTATTGTAAGCCCCCGCAAAGCGCGCCTTTCGAGTAGGCGTGGAGGCTTCCACATCAATCAGTGCGGCCATTTGCTCGCGCAATTGGTCTCCCTCGGTCTGATCGCCACAAAGCTCGCGCAGATAGGCCAGCGCGCCCAGAATTTCCGAAAGACGCAACAATTGCTGTTCATATGGGGCAGCCGGCGGTTCATTCGCCGGGGCGGTGGCAGCGGGCGGCGGCGGCGTCTGGGCAACCGCAGGGCAGGCTCCAATTCCCACGAGCACGGGTCCCAGGAGCACGAGCGCCGAAAACCAGGAGCGCATCATTTGGCCAGGAAAAGCGCCCGCGCGCTGACAAGCAATTCCGCCAGCCCGCCTGTCAGCGGCAGTTGCGCTACCCTGGTTTCATCTGCCCATATGACCTGGCCCAGTTCGTCGCTTGGTTCGCCATCGCCGGCCACCCATCGGGCCGCGAATGATGCGATGACATAATGGCGCTTTACCCGCCCGTCATCCTCTCGAGCGATGACTTCGCGCCAGCCGTTGAAGGCAATGATTTCACCGCGTACGCCTGTTTCCTCTTCGAGCTCACGCAAGGCGGCTTCCTCGAGTGTCTCGCCTGTTTCGACAAGGCCGCCGGGCAGGCTGAAAATATCGCTGTATGGACCCGATCTGCGCGCGCCCAGAAGAACGGTGCCGTCAGGACGGAAGACAGCGGCACTGGCGGCCAGAATGGGTCGGGCGGGAAAGTCGCGGTTATCTGTCATGACCGGGTCCACTTGGTTTTCACACGCGTTACGCGGGATCTGAATTTAACATGAAAAGTCCAGCGCGGTTGCGTTCTGGACTCGATTTCCACTGCCGGCGATCAACCGCCATAGAAAACATTGTCGCCCAGATCCTTCATTTCCAGGATCGCCATGTCTGGCCGCCCGGTAAAGGGG
>CAMDKB010000222.1 GCA_945901195.1 Rhizobium sp. Q54 | reverse complement strand
AGGATTGCAAGAACAAAAAAGAAAACGCCCCAGCGCAGGGTGAGCTTTTTCCAGCCTTCCTCGGTCAGGTTCATCACGCTGTCGAGAACGATCGGCAGCAAGGGCTTTCCCATATAGAGCGCGCCCAGCAATGCGCTGCCGAACAGCGTATTCACAATGGTGGGTTTCAGTTTGATAAAAAGCTCATCCTGAAAGACAAACGTCAGGCCGCCAAAAAACAGCACAGCCACGCAGGTGACGACGGGCATCACCGGCCAATGTTTGGTCAGGACATAGGAGACGATCAGCGCCACCACGACGCAGGCCATCAGCACACCGGTGGCAGGAAATATGCCGAACTTCGAATTGGTGATGAAGAACGCGACCAGTGGCCCCATTTCCAGCACGAGTTTGAGAATCGGATTGACCTTCGGCTTGCCCGCTTTAGTGGGTGCGCTGCTTCCAGGTTCTACTTTGGCATCCATGAAAATCGAGTCCACTTCATGCTGCGGCTGACATCTCTTCCCTGTGCTTCAAGACAGCCTGCAATGCGGGCCGGCTCAGCATGAGGAAAACATGCAACCCTCTTTGTACCTATGCACTTACCGGCTGATTCCAGCAATTGCATGTGCGAAATCGCGCGCTTCGAAGGCTTCTATATCGTCCACCCCCTCGCCGACGCCGATGAAATGCACCGGCAGAGCGAATTTATCCGCTATCGCAACAAGAATCCCGCCGCGCGCGGTCCCGTCGAGCTTGGTCATGACCAGCCCGGTCACCCCGGCGACCCGGCCAAATATCTCAACCTGATTCAGCGCATTCTGGCCCACGGTGGCGTCAAGCACGAGCAGCACGGCATGGGGCGCTTCGGCATCAACTTTCTTCATGACACGGACGATTTTTTCCAGTTCCGCCATCAATTCAGCCCGGTTCTGCAAGCGGCCAGCGGTGTCCATGATCAAGACATCAGCGCCGTCCTTCTTGGCTGCCTCGATGGCTTCAAACGCCAGGCTCGCAGCATCCGAACCCTGATCTCTGGCGATCACCGCTGCGCCGGTGCGCTGACCCCATATCTGCAATTGCTGAATCGCGGCGGCGCGGAAAGTATCTCCCGCCGCCAGAATTACCTTGTGGCCTTCGCCGGAAAACACAGAAGCCAGCTTGCCAATAGTCGTCGTCTTGCCGGAACCGTTGACCCCGACCACAAGAATCACGAACGGCTTCTTGGACGTGTCTATCACCAGCGGCCTTGCCACGGGCTCAAGCACCTTCTCCACCTCGGCGGCAAGGATTGCGCTGACTTCCTCAGGTGAAATCTGTTTGTCGTAGCGGTCCTTGCCAACAGCCGCCGCTATGCGGGTGGATGCGGCCAGGCCGAGATCGGCCTGAATCAGGATGTCTTCCAATTCCTCCAGCGTGCCTGAATCCAGCTTTCGCTTGGTGAAGATGTCGCTGATGCCCTGCGTCAGCGCTGACGAAGAACGCGAAAGGCCCTCGCGCAGGCGCTGCCACCAGCTGCGCTGGGGCACGGCCACAGGCGCTGGCTCCTTGACAGGCGTGGCTTCAGTCCGCCCGAAAAGGCGTCCCAGCAGGCCCGGTTTCTTGCTATCGCTATCAGCCATAAATGTTCGCTCTGGAGCTTTACGCGCTAAACCCGGACTGGATCGTCGCTTGACCAATAGGTCCGATCCTTCGATAGCCTCTAAACCGGCACACCGAAAGATAACAGATGAAATCCGAAGACCTTCTTGGACGCATTCTCTACCGTGACGGCATGATGCTTGTCATCGACAAGCCCGCCGGGATCGCAGTCCATCGCGGGCCCAAGGGCGGCGAGAACATTGAGGATTATTTTTTCATACTGGCCTTTGGCCTGCCGCGCGTGCCGCATCTGGCGCACCGGCTGGATCGTGAAACGTCCGGGTGTCTCGTCCTGGGCCGCCATCACAAGGCCTTGGAACGGCTCGGAAAACTATTCAAGGAACAACTCGTCGACAAGACCTATTGGGCGGTCGTTGAAGACGGGCCAGCCGCAGATGAGGGCCTGATTGACATGCCGCTCGGGCGCAAGGACGCCAATCGCGGCTGGTGGATGCAGCACGATCCCATGGGCCTGCCGTCGCAAACGCGCTGGCGTGTGCTGGGCCGGGGCGTCGACAGCGATGGAAAGGCTGTAGCTTGGCTCGAATATACGCCGTTAAGCGGACGCACCCATCAATTGCGCGTGCATTCGGCGTCATCAGGCTTTCCCATCGTCGGTGACAATATCTACGGCAGCGCAGCCCGCGACAGCCTGGTGCGTCTGCAATTGCTGGCGCGGGAAATCGTCGTGCCGATGTCCAAGAATGGCGAGCCGGTGCGCGTCAGCGCGCCTGTACCCGATCACATGAAGGCGCTGCTCAAGAGCTGCGGATGGCGCGAGCAGGACGAGACTGCACGGCATATCGACATGAAAAAACCGGTCGGGCATAAAGAACCAACCGCGCATGAAGAACCGGCCGGGCAAGAAAAAGCCGACCGGGGATAAGCCGGCCGGCGCAGCGTGAATTTGCGAGTTTTCAGGTTCCCACGGCGTCCGCAACGCATTTCTTGGTGAAGCTGGCCTTGGCCGCCCCAAAGATTTTGCGTTCGGTCGCCTGATTGTTGCACGACGTCGCAGCATCCGTCTGGCACTTTTTCATGAAACTGTTTTTAGCCGCGCCTGCGAGTTTTTTCTCAGTGGCGTTGGCCGTGCAGCTCGGTGCAGGCGCAGCAACTGCTGGCGCGGCGGGCGCAGCAGGAGCAGGCGCTGGCGATTGAGCAAAGGCGGTGCTGGCAGCGAGCGAGATGGCAAGCGCGCAGGATAGTGCAAGGTACAAGCTTTTCATGACGGACTCTCCGTTCAGGTGTCGCGAATCGCAGGGGCGAGCCGCTTATTCACCTGCACAGCATACCGCGCATAATCACCTTGGGAATAGGGGTGAAATTTGGCGACTTGATTGGGTTCACGGCTCACGCCAGCAGTATCGTGATGCTGATCGCAATCAGGAACCACAGCACGATGATCTTGAACAGCCGCGAGGGCAGGACTTGAAACATCTTCACGCCGATTCGGATTGAAACAAAAGAAGGTATGAAAAACACGATGATATGAGTCATGGCCCGGGCGCTGACCGCCCCGGCAAAAATCATCGAAACGAAGACGGCGATCGTCACGAAAGCCATGGCTGAAACAATATTCGCGCGATGCGTTTCTGGCTTGTCCGGCAGCGCCATCAGATAGAGCACCGTCGCCGGGCCACCAACGCCCGCCACGCCATTGATGAGCCCCGTCAGGCCACCTGATATAAATCCCGGCAAGACACCGCGTGGCCCGCGATAAACCCAACCGCGCAAGGTGATGACCGTCGCAACAAGCACCAGCGTCGCAATGATTTTTTTAACGACACCTGGATCAAGCGAAATCAGGAGCGCCGTGCCGACAGGCGTCAGCGCCAACGATCCGGCAACCATCGGGCCGACATCGCGCCAGTTCGTCATGGGGAACGCACGGGGAATCAGCTGAAGGGTCGCAAAGCTGCCCAGACCGACCATCGCCGCCAACGCTTCCACCGGCCCCCACAATAACGCCAGCAATGGCACCATCACGAGACCCGAGCCGAATCCCGTAAAGCCCCGCACGATGCCGCCCGCCATGACAATCGCCAGCGCGGCGGCAAATTCCAGCGGCGTATAAATCCACAGTGAAGTGATAAACCCGCTCATACCGGCGCTGTCGCTACGGCGGGAGCTCCAGTGAGAACAGCGCGATCATGATGAGTGATGACCGCATCAACCAATTGACCTCGCTCGAACCCGGCAAGGCGCACAGGCGTAAAGTCTTCGCTCCGCGCCATTCCCCCCGCCTCCGTCAGCAACTTTAATTTTCTCCCAATCTGCCGGTCGAGATGCCCGGCAAGGGCCAGAGCGCCTGCGTCGCGCAACCGCTTGGCGCGCGCCTTGATTTCCGGTGAAGCAACCTGCGGCATTTTCGCTGCTGGTGTCCCCGGACGCGGCGAATACGGGAAGACGTGCAAAAACGTAAGACCGCATTCGCGAACCAGGTCCAGCGATCGGTTGAACATGTCCTCGGTTTCCGTCGGGAAGCCGGCGATGATATCCGCCCCGAAAATCATGCCAGGCCGCAGTCTGCGCGCTTCTTCGCAAAACCTGATCGCCTCATCGCGCAGGTGGCGGCGCTTCATCCGCTTGAGGATGAGATCATCGCCCGCCTGCAGCGACAGATGCAGATGCGGCATCAGCCGGTGCTCGTTGGCGATGCAATCCCAGAGGTCGTCATCCGCTTCGATGCAATCAATCGAGGAAATCCGCAATCTCGCGATATCGGGCACGTGCGCCAGTATGGATTTGACCAGCTTGCCGAATTTCGGCGCACCGGGCAGATCGTGACCCCACGAGGTAATATCAACGCCCGTCAGAACGATTTCCCTGTAACCATTGTCTGCCAGCCTGCGGATCTGCTGAACCACCTCCCCGGCAGGTGCAGAGCGCGATGGCCCCCGCCCAAAAGGGATAATGCAGAACGTGCAGCGATGATCACATCCATTTTGTACTTCCACAAAAGCGCGCGTATGCCCTTCGACAGAATCCACGTCGTCGCTGGCCACAAAATGATGCGCCGTTTCCGGCAGCGCCATGATGTTATTGACGCGAACGCGCGGCGCAAGATCGCTGGCAAAATCCATCGCACGCCAGCTTTCGGACTTCGCCTTGTCCGCATTGCCGATCACACGCGTGACCTCAGGCATTTCTGCAAACATCGCCGGATCAATTTGCGCGGCGCAACCCGTGACGACAATTTTCGCGTCCGGTCTTTCGCGTGCGACCCGCCGGATCGATTGCCGCGCTTGCCGCACGGCTTCCTGCGTGACCGCGCAGGTGTTCACAATGACAATATCTTCGTGGCCCGCTGCGACAGCCGCCCGCCGCATGGCTTCGGACTCAATCGTATTGAGCCGGCAGCCGAAGGTCATGACTTCGATGGAAGACCCGTGACTCATGCGTTGGCTTCGGCAAACAGCATGGGGTCGAATCGCCCTTCAAATTCCAGCTCAACATCCCCGGTCATCAGCACATGGCCATCACTCTCGCGCCATTCGATTACAAGTTCGCCGCCGGGCAGGCGAAACGTGGCGCGGCGGCCAGACAGATTGCGGCGGGCCGCAGCAACCAGCGTCGCACAAGCAGCAGAGCCGCAGGCCAGCGTCAGCCCTGTGCCGCGTTCCCACACCTTCAACTCGATATAATCGCGCGCAACCACATGGGCGAGCGATACGTTCACGCGCTGCGGAAACATCGGGTGAAGTTCGATCAGCGGCCCGACCCGGTCGAGGTGATGCGCCTCCACATCGTCAACGAAAAACACCGCATGGGGATTGCCCATATTGACTGCGCCGAACCCGCCCAGATGTTCTGCACCGGGCGGCGGGTCCGGCAGCCCCACCAGCAATGTATCGGCGACAGCATCCCGTAATGGAATGTCGTTCCAGCCAAGACGCGGCGCACCCATGTCGACGGTAAACCGCCACGCGCCCTCTCGCGTACATTCCAGCAGGCCGCCATCGCTTTCCAGAATGATTTGTTTTTCAGCCGTTTGCTGCATCAACGCCCAGGCGACGCAGCGCGTGCCGTTGCCGCAAGCGCCGGAAAGCGACCCGTCGATATTGAAAATCTTCATCCGGGCCACCGTTCCCGGGGCAACCGGATCGTAAAGCACCATCATTTGATCGTAGGCCAGGCCCTTGCCACGACCGATGGCGCGCGCATCCGCAGCGCTCACACGCAGCGGGCTTCCGCGCAAGTCGAGCACAACAATGGAATTGCCGATTCCGTTCATTTTCAGGAACGGCCGGCTGGCAAGCGGGTTGGAGGCGGCGGATGTCATCCACCGCTTATAATCCGGTTGACCGCGCGGCCCAAATCTTTCGTGCCCAATATTGCACGGAGTGGAAACTGGCCCTGTTTTTGCCACCGGAACCTACCTATAATCGGCTTTGCGGGAATCACTCGCTTCGGGAGACTTCTGATGATCTGGACCAATGCCCCGCGTTTGGCTGGTTTGGCTCTGGTTTGCGCCTTGCTCGCAACCCCGTTCTGTCTTCCCGCGTCAGCCCAGCAGGGCGCGCCCATCCAGACCCCGGCGCCGGAAGCGCCCGCTGCCGAGCCAGAAGCCCAGGTCGTCGCCCCCATCGAATTGCCGGAACGTCCTGCACTCGTCGCACGGGGCAAGGCCAAATGGGATGATGGCTTCAAGACCATCACCGACGCATTCGTCACCCTGCGCGCCGAAGGCGAAAAAGCAAAACTGGAAGCCAGCGGCAAACCAATTGCGGTCTTCGTGCAGAGCGACGATGACGGCTTTACTTATGAAGCCATGTTGCCCCTCACCGCCCCGCCCGCTGCTGGCGCCACGTTTTCGGGCGGCGTCACCGCTGGCAAGACCCCCGGCGGTCAGGCGCTGAAATTTGAACATCGCGGCGCTTACGACGATATCAAATCCACCTATGAGGCGATTGCAGCCTATCTGGATGAAAAAGGCCTTTCGGCGCGAGATGAGCTGATTGAGGAATATGTCAGCGAGACCATCGGTTCGGATGACACGAATCTGGCTGTCGACATCTATGTGCTGTTGAAATAGCGGCAGTTCAAACGGTTGGAAATTCCAGCACTTCGCCCGGCCGCTTCACCTGAAAGCGCGATACGGGGATGTTTTCCCGCAAGAGCGCGGTTTCAAGCAATTTTGGCGGTTCGTCATGGGGCTCATCTGTGAGCTGAAAAGTTCCCCAATGATGCGCCAGCGCCTGCTCGGCCCCGCATAACTGCAGAATTTTCACGGCTTCATCGGGATTAACGTGATGATCCCTCATGAACCAACGCGGCTCGTAAGCCCCGATGGGGAGAATCGCGAGTCTGAATCCGCCATGTTTCTCGCGTGCCTGCCTGAACATGGCGCCATCGGCAAAGCCGGTGTCGGCAATATGATAAATCTTGCCTGAAGACGTCTCGATGACAAAGGCGCTCCACAGCGCCATCCGGCGGTCAAACAAACCACGCGCAGACCAGTGATAGCTGGGCTCGAAATGTACTGCAGCTCCCGGACCGATGTCGGCCCGCCCACCCCAGTCAAACGTGCGAATGCGATTGGCAGGAACCGCGCCCTCCATGATCGCGTCATTGCCAAGCGGCGTCAAAAATAATGCACGGGGATGAGCTGCTGAAAGCACGCCCAGCGTGACGAGATCGAGATGGTCGTAATGGTTGTGGGAAATCAGCACATAGTCCAGCGGCGGTAAATCACCGAGCCCGATACCCGCCGCATTGATCCGCTTGGGTCCAGCCCATTGCACGGGGCTTGAACGCTCTGCCCAGACAGGATCAATCAGAATGTTCAATCCGTGCGTCTGAATGAGAAGTGTTGCGTGCCCGACATAGGCAACACGAAGCGCCCCGCCATCAACCCGCGCCGGCGGTGAATCCTGACTTCCGGGAAACGCCGCAGGCCATTCTGTTTTCTGGCGTGACGATTGCCAGCGAATAAGATCAAAATGGGCTTTGTCTTTAGGGCACTTCTAAAAACTCTTCGCGAATTTAACTAGCTGTGATTCACTATGCTTCATTGACGATTTGAATCGGAGCGCTCCTTATGCCCAAGCAAGCCGGCTTATTTGATCGCGCGGATCGGACAGCCAAACTATTGAGAA
>CAMDKB010000221.1 GCA_945901195.1 Rhizobium sp. Q54 | reverse complement strand
GGACCTGTCGCTCAAGATACTCCCGTTCATCCGAACTCAGGATCAAGGGAATGATAGGACGTCCTTTTTTGTTGGCCATAAAATCGCTCCCCACTACCAAGGAAGCGTTACGCTATAATGAAATGAACTTCAGTTCCAGATGACTAGTTCAAAATGGAAAATGGGAAATTCATTTTCAGAGTTCGATTCTCGAATCAATAGGCTGAGTGGCAGAATAAATGTAAGATTGGAGCCGAGCCATATTGATCGGCTCAAGCAACTAATTATAGAATCCGGGGCAGCAACACCCGTCCAAATTCTCAATATTGGTCCCGTCATGAAGAACTGTCACATTAATAACGGCAGCTACGGCGTTCAGTACTCATGTAGCTCCCAGCACAACGTTACGTTGGATATCCATAATCCGTTTTTGTAATTCGGGTTCAAAGGGCGAAAAGAGCAAAGGCCAAAAATTTGTTTTATGTTTTCCCCAGCCGCGCCATCGCCTCATCCCCGCCCGCCTTCGCCAGCGCACGGTTCTCCGCCGCGATCGGTGCATTCCTGTCATAGCTCGCCTGCCGCAGCTTGTTACTGCCGCGCAATCTCGGGCGCACTTCTTCTGCTATCAGTTCCAGCGAGCGTTGTGTGGCCTGCCAGTTCGCCCAATCCTGCGCAAACACGAGCACGCCGCCAAAGCCGCCTGTCACGTCCTGCATGTGTTCGACAATGTGCACCATATCGTCGGGTGTGCCGATGATGGCGCGTCCCTGTTCGTTCATCCATGACACGGGATCAGCAAGGCCGCGCGGCGGCGGGTTGGGTGCGGGCACGATGTCGTGTGCATAGCCGATCCATTTTTCCAGGCCATATTGCACGTCTTTAAACGCCTGCTCGCGCGTTTCGGCCAGATGCACCTGAATGGCGAAGGACCATCTGGAACGGTCGGCCACATGGCCGTGTTTGCCGCAGGTCTCCTCATAGATTCTCCAGTTCGACAGATGATGCAGCAATGATTCATTATCCACGCCAGAGAGCACCAGCACGCTCGCGCCATGCCTTCCTGCGGCAACAACGCCTGATGGCGAGCGGATCGACGTCACCGCCAGTTCCATTGTGGGCTGCGAATAACAGCCCACTGACAGGCGCGCTTCATCAAGCTCGAACCAGTCGGTTTTTTTCGTCACCGTCTCGCCGCGCAGCAGCGCCACAATGCAATCGAGCGCTTCATCCATGCGCGGGCGCATGTTGGCAGGCACAAGGCCAATCATCTTGGCGTCAGACGGCAGCGCGCCCGGTCCAGCGCCAAACATCACGCGCCCGCGCGTCATGTGATCGAGCTGCGCCATGGTTTCAGCGACTACAAAGGGATGATGATAGGGCAGCGATTTGACGCCCGTGCCGAGGCGAATGTGCTTTGTGCGCTCTGCCGCAGCAGCAATAAACACTTCGGGCGCAGCGATGATCTCGAACCCGCCCGAATGATGCTCGCCAATCCACGCCTCATCATAGCCCAGCCTGTCGAGCAACTGGATCGTCTGCAGGTCGCGCTCCAGCGCATAGGTGGGATCAAGATTGGTGGCGTGAAACGGCCCCATGAACATGCCAAATCGCAGGGACGGATAGGTAGCGGACGCGCTCATGAGTTTCCCCGGTTTATGTTTTGCAACAATCATAGGCAGCGCCAGCGGGACTGTCCAATGGCGACAGCGCCGCAGCAGCGGCCCTAGTGCCGGGCATTCCGCAAAGCTGCGTGTGCGAGAGGAAGATTGGAAAGGGGTTGATCGCGCTCTGGCGCTCCACGCGGCCTCATAGTAACGTGCCCCATAAAAGTCAGCCTGAAACAGGTTCGCAACCGGGAGTGAAACTAAATGGCCGCTGGAAAAACATCCTCCCATTTCGCCGCATGTGCCCTCCTCCTTGCCGCCATAGTGACCGGGGGCTCCTGTGCCTATGCGCAATCAGATGACGCCTTCTTCAAGGGCAAGACGATCACCATCGTCGTTGGCACCACGGCGGGCGGCGGCTACGACACCTATGCCCGCATGATTTCCCGCCACATGCCGCGCTATCTTGAAGGCACGCCGACGATCATCGTTTCCAACATGCCCGGCGCGGGCAGCAATATCGCCGCCAATTACATCTATAACGTCGCGCGCAAGGACGGCACAATGATCGGCGCCTATTTCGCCGGCTCGCCGCTGGAGCCTCTGATCGGCAATACCCCGGTGCAGCATGATCCACGCAAATCACAGTTTTTGGGCAGCGCTCATAACGATGTCTATGTCTGCATGGGCCGCAAGGATGTGCCGGTCGCCACCTTGCAGGATGCGCAGCAAAAAGAAATGATTCTGGCCTCGCAACATTCCAGCACGACCTCGGATTTCCCGCTCATTCTCAACGAGATTTTCAAGACGAAATTCAAGCTGGTGATGGGCTATCCCGGGAGCCGCGAAGCTGGGCTTTCCATCGAGAAAAACGAAACACAAGGCGCCTGCGGTTTCGCCTGGCCGTCGATTTCTGTTACAAACCCCGGCTGGTTCGCTCCCAATGGCCCCATGCGTGTCATCGTGCAGACCCATCCCACGGGGCATGCGGGCCTCAATGCAGAGGGCGTCCCCAACGCCTACAACATGGCGACAAACCCTGACGACAAGGCCATGCTCGACGTCTTCTTCAGCCAGATGATCTTCGGCCGTCCGTATGTCCTGCCGCCCGAGGTTCCGGCCGCTCGCGTCGCCATGATGCGCAAGGCCTTCATGGCCACCTTGAAAGACCCGGAATTATTGAGTGAAGCCAAAAGATCCAATCTCGAGGTCGATCCGGTTTCCGGCGAAGAGGTGCAGGCGCTGATCGAAAAAGTCTACGCAGCACCCCCGGCAATCATTGCGCGCATCAAGAAGGCGCTAGCGGCGTATTGAGTTTCATTTCCCCTCTGAACAGTTTTGCGAAGAGCAACAGGAGTATCCAATCATGTGGCCGAAAAACTGCTGGTATGTTGCGGGGTTTGCGCGTGAAGCGACGCAAACGCTCCTTAAGCGGAAACTTCTCAATCAGGCTGTCATTCTCTGGCGCACGGCAGCAGGCAAACTGATTGCGATGGAAGATCGCTGCGCGCACCGGCTTGTGCCGCTCTCCACCGGCAAGGTTGTGAATGATCAGGTGGAATGCGGCTATCACGGCCTTCGCTTTGGCCAGGACGGCGCGTGTTCCCACGTGCCGGGGCAGGACAGCGTACCGAAAAATTCGCGGGTCAAAACGTTTCCAGTGGCAGAGCGCCATGCGCTCATGTGGATATGGTTTGGCGCCGCTGATCTTGCTGATGAGGCGCTGATCCCCGATCTGCACTGGAACGATGCGCCGGGCTGGACGGCCGTTACCGGCTACAGCCATTTCAACTGCGACTATCGCCTTATCAATGACAATCTGCTCGATCTATCGCACGAGACATACATCCACAAACATACCATCGGCAACGATTCAGTTGCCGACTCCCCTGTTGTTTCCAAGGTCATCAATGGCCGCGTGGTGCGCGCCCATCGCGAAATGCCCGATATAGATCCCCCGCCCTTCTTCGCCGCGATGCAGGGCCATCGCGGCAAGATCAACCGCTGGCAGATTGCAATCCACATGGCGCCCGGTTTCAATATGACGGAAGCGGGCTTTCATTCCGTTGGCAGTGATCGCCAGACCGACGCATGCCTCACGCGGCCACTGCATCTCATCACGCCGGAAACAGAACACACGTCTCATTACTTCTGGTCGCTGCCGCGCAATTTCCGCCATGACGATGCGGAATTGTCGAGCAAGATTTACGATGCCGTGATGCATACATTTAACGAGGATCGTGAACTGCTGGAAATTCAGGACAAGGCGTTACAGGCAGAAGGCATGCCGCAGATTCCGCAGACAGCGGTGAAAACCGACATCGCCCCCGTGCAGGGCCGCAGGCTGCTCGCCGAGATGATCCAGCGCGAGAAAGATGATCCCCGTTTCGTGCTGCCGCCTGCCCCGCTGGCAGATGACGCCATCGTCACGATGTCGTTCGCGGAAGCGGCAGAATAGTCGGCGCAAAAGGCTGTGCCTTTTCCGGCGCTGCAAACGACAGGACAGACGATGAAATTTCGCAGCGCCCTGCCCGTTTTCATTGTGCTCGCAATGTCCGGCTCACAGGCCAACGCACAGGACTTTGACGGAAAACCTGGCGCATTGCCGAACTGGCAGAGCAAAAGCTGAACGCCGCAGACAAGGCGAAAACCTCCCTGACTTTCGACAAGGCAGCATTGCGCATGGCTGGCAATGTTGGCTGCAATCGCATCAACGGCACCTATGAAAGCGACAGCAAAAGCCTCAAATTCGGCCCCGCCATTTCCACGCGCATGGCGTGCTCCGGCGCGCTTGCCGAGCGCGAACAGGCCTTCCTCTCAGCGCTGGAAAATGCCGCCGGATTTCAGCAGATCGGCTCGGTCTTTGTCATCGTTGATGCTGAAAAGAAAAAGCTGATGCAACTTTCGGCGGATTAAGGCAGGGAACGCCTATTTCCTCTCCACCCCGGCAAGGCGCGCCACGCCTTCCCATTTGGCTTTTTCACTCAGCACAAGCTTGCGCACATCATCGGCAGTGCCGGAGCCGGGTGTCACGCCCAGCGCGTCGAATTTCTCGCGCACATCAGGCATGGCAAGCACAGTGGCGATATCGCGATTGAGTTTCTGAACAATGTCGGCAGAGGTTTTCGGCGGTGTAAACACGCCAAACCATGTGAAGGACAAAAATCCCTCAACGCCACTTTCCACCAGTGTCGGCACATCCGGCAATTGCTTGAGGCGCTGTGCTGAGGCAACAGCGATAATTTTCACCTTGCCACCCTGATGCAGCGCCAGCGACGAGCCAAGATTGTCGAAAAACACATCGATATTCCCGCTCATGATGTCGTTGAGCGCAGGCGCCGACCCGCCATAGGGAACCGCCGTCATTTCAGAGCCGATGGTGTGGGCGAAATAAAGGCCGGACAGGTGCGAGTTGGAACCCACGCCCTGCGTAGCAAAATTCAGCTTGCCCTTGTTGGCCCGGGCGAAAGCGATGAAGTTTTTCGCCGTGTTATATTGCGGACTCAGCTTCGCCGTCAGCACAATCGGTGCCGTCGCCAATACGATCACAGGTTCAAAAGCCAGCGGATCATAATTCAGCGGCTGGATGATGCCGTTAGTGACGATGGGGCCGGCTGGTGTCGTCAAGATTGTATAGCCATCGGCTTCCGCACGAAACACTGAGGTTGTGCCGATGCCTCCGGCAGCGCCCGGCCGGTTTTCAATCACCACTGGCTGGCCCCACATGCGTGAAAGCTTTTCGCCAACAATACGCGGCAGCGTATCGGCTGAGCCGCCCGCAGGATAGGGCACGATGAGTTTAACCCCGCGCGAAGGCCAGCTGGTCTGGGCCATTGCAGGCAAGACCGAAATACATGCGCAGACAAGCGCAGCAGTAATGCGGATCAACAAAACCTCCCCATGCGCAGCAGGCTTTCAGGGCAAGATTTCCCTGCGCCGCCGCATCCTGTACAAGCCGTCGCTTCGGACGAACCTATATCTTTCTTATCTTTATGTTGCGGAATTTTACAATACCCGATCCATATTGCAGGGCGACTGGGCCATGCGCATATTTGTTGTCCTGCACGTTATCGACTATTTTCTGTCCGTTGAACACGAACGAGAGACGGTCTCCTTTGGCTGTAATCGCCATCGTGTTCCACTTGCCGCCAGCCTTGGGCATGGGATCAACCTTGGCAACATTGACAATCGCGCCTGTCCCGTAACTTGGATCAGACCGCGTATCGAAGATATTGGCTTCATAGGCATTGGTGGCCGTGATCTTGCTGGCATCCGAACAGCGGAAGAAAATGCCGCTATTGGCTTTTTCATCGACCCAGATTTCGGCAAGCAGTTCAAAATCGGCGTAATGGTCCGGCGTCACGAGATCGCCGCTCTTGCTGCCATCAGCGACGATAATCCCGTCCTCGACGCGCCAGTTAGCCTCGCCTATCCGGTTCCATCCG
The DNA here is from genome assembly GCA_945901195.1 of Rhizobium sp. Q54. Taxonomy (GTDB): domain Bacteria; phylum Pseudomonadota; class Alphaproteobacteria; order Rhizobiales; family Beijerinckiaceae; genus Terripilifer. The sequence goes on along the minus strand of CAMDKB010000221.1, from coordinate 1,696 downwards.
TTCAAGGTCTTGCCATCGAAAAGTTCGGTCCATCCGGATTGAGCCGATGCCGGGACCGAGATAAAAACTCCTGCGGAAAAACCAATCGCGAAAAATTCCCTGCGGTTCATGTCAGCCGGCCTTTGCCATTTCTATCGAAAGCAGCAGGCTATCCCATGACGATTTTCATGGAAAGGCGCCGCAAAAAGTTTCATCGTCGCGGCAAATTTTATCGTTACAGGACTTTTCATCGTTACAGGAATTTTCCGGCAAGAGCCTCACGCCATGCATGTCCTGGCGTCGACCCGCACTTCAAACAGGAATTGTTTGGTGCGCGATGTCTGATTGGAATATTCCAGCACCGCACCCTGATTGATAGCTTGCCGCAACGGTCCGCGATCCTTGCAAAGCGCGCCCTTTATTTTCCCGCGCAAATCGTCTGCCGCGACAACCGAATTGAACTGGCTTGGCTCGTGATTCACCTCGTAGAAGTGATAGAGCGTTTTGCCACGAACCGACGCCTCCACGAACTTGCTGTTGCCGCTGACCTTGCCCTTGGTCTTGTTGAGTTTCTCGGCCTCGGCCGCAAGCATCCGCTCAATATTGACAGGCGCATTCGCGACCGGCTGCGAGCCGAACTGCGCCATACTCGCGCCATTGTGAAAGCCAGCCGCACCGAGCAGGATAAAGCCGCCCGCCATTGCATATTTGAAACTGATTTATCCTCCACAAGGCTGATCGGCGAAAACAAAATGGCAATGTGCCAAAATCCTATTTTGCAGAAGTTGAAGAATGATTGGCGGTGGGGCCGAATGATGAAGTATGATTAATAAAACCGAATCCACGGCGAATCCTGTCAGACAGGATTGGCGTCAAACAGGAAAATGAAAACTGCCATGTCCGACGATATGCCCGCACCCGACTCCGCCGCGACTGAAAAGCCAGCCCTGCCGGATCGCCTGTCCATAGATCCCAATAGCGATTTCTACCGCGATGACGTGCTGCAATTCGCCGTGGGCGTGCGCTTTCGTGGCGTCGAGAAAACCAATGTCTACGAATATTGCATTAGCGAGCAATGGGTGCGCGTAGAGGCAGGCGCGGCCCGTGACAGGCGCGGCAATCCCCTGACCATCAAGCTGACCGGTGACGTAGAACCCTATTATAAATAGGGACAGCGGCTTATTGCTCCTCTGTTGCTACGATCTTTTCCGCTAGCGCTGACGAATTTCGCGCAGAAGTGTCGCCAGCCGGCCGTGACGCCAGCTTGACCCTTGGTCCGGCAACAAGCAGAGCGGGTCTACCGACCGCCTGGCGGTTTGCTCGCTCTATATTGATCAAAGCGCTGCGTCCTGAAGCCGCCCGGGACAGCGGGACAAAATGCGCCATCTGGTGACGCGACCCGGCTGCGCCACGGAAAACATATAGTCCGTCCCGGCCCACCACCACGTCACCGTTGGACAAGGTGGGATCACCGAGAAATTGCGCAACGGACGATTTTGCCTCAACCGCATTGAGAACAACCGCCCGGGCCGCCATCTCGCCTTGCCTTGAAGGACGCGATGACCCGGCCGCGTCGAGTGGTGCGGGCCGCTTCTTCCGCGACACTTTTTGGCTGGATGAACCTTGATTTTGCGAGGATCCAACTGGAGCAGTCGCAATTGCGGGCCTCTGCGCTTGCGGTCGCCCAAAGAGCAGCTCTAGCAAATTCTGGGCATGG
>CAMDKB010000220.1 GCA_945901195.1 Rhizobium sp. Q54 | reverse complement strand
TGTTGCGCGCAACGCAGGTAGTGCTGGAAGAGGGCATTGCCATACCCGTTTTGATTGGCCGGCCGAATGTTGTGGACGCTCGCATCAAGCGGTTTGGCCTGTCGTTGCAGCCCGGTCGTGATTTCGAACTCGTCAATCCCGAAGACGACAAGCGTTATCGCGAATACGTCGCCGCGCTCCTAGATGCGGCCGGCCGCAAGGGCATTACGCCCGACGCCGCGCGCACCATCGTCCGTACATCAACGACAGCGATCGCCGCCATCGCCGTTCGTCGTGGCGATGCTGACGCCATGCTGTGTGGCCTTGAAGGGCGTTTCCAGACACCGCTGAAAATGATCCGCGACATCATCGGGCTAGCACCAGGCGCGCGCAATTTTTCGGCCCTGAGCCTGCTTGTAACTTCTCGCGGCCATTACTTTCTGGCTGATACGCATGTCCGGCAAAATCCGTCAGCGCTTGAAATTGCCGAAATGACTGTCAAATGCGCCGAACACGTGCGGCGCTTCGGCATGACGCCAAAAGTCGCGCTGCTATCGGATTCCGACTATGGCAGCGACGATACACCTGCTGCGCTCAAAATGCGCGACGCGCTCAGCCTCATTCAATCACTGAATCCGGCTCTTGAAATCGACGGCGAAATGCAGGCCGATACGGCGCTAAGTCAGGCGATAAGAGATCGGGTCATGCCCAATTCAACGCTGAAAGGCGAGGCCAACGTACTCATCTTGCCAGATTTGACCTCGGCCAACATCGCTTTCCAGATGGTGAAAGTGCTGGCTGATGCGCTCCCGGTCGGGCCTATCCTCATGGGTGCGGCGAAACCCGCTCATATTCTCACTCCATCGGTCACAGCGCGCGGCATCGTCAATATGACAGCCATTGCTGTCAGCGAGGCGCAATCGACGGATCGCAATTGGGATCCAGCTTGAGGGATTTTGTTTACAAAAACACGTTTTTTCGTTGCCTTTACAGATATTTCACGCAAAATTGGAACAATGTGATCCACGCCTTCGTTGGGAGCGTAATAGACTGTAGGCCAGTGAGGTTCATTCAAGGATTGGCGCTGCGGATTTTGACACACACGAATGGAGTTATCATGACTTTTCGAGCGCTGTTTGTAGCGTCAAGCCTGTTGATTTCTTCGCAGGCCTACGCAGACATATCGTCGATCACATCAGGTGTCTGGGCACGCGGTGATGGTAATGCCAGGGTTCGCGTTTCCATGTGCGGAGGAAGCCTTTGCGCGGTCAACGTCTGGGTCAAGGATGAGACATCCGAGAAGGTTGGAGATCAGCTCATCATGACCGTGAAACCCGAGACGGAAACCACGTTTGTCGGTTCGGCTTTTGATCCCCAGCGCAACTTGAGACTATCGGCTCGCATTGTCCTGAATGGCAACAGTATGACGACCACAGGCTGCGTGCTCGGCGGGATCATCTGCAAATCCTCAAATTGGACCAGGCGATAAGCTTCGTGAGCATAAGGACCCTGCATGTCGCCGCTTCAATGGCTGAGAGAACATACCGGCCATAGCAACCCCCTGGTCGCAGCGAGCAATGAAACAGCGGTCCTTATCGCATCAAACCAACCATTTTATCCGCTCTACATTTGGTATTTGATTGGCAGTAATGGCGCCCTTCTGTCATTATTGACGTTGTTATCTACATTGTTGTTTGTATTGACGCCGTTAGTGTCACGATATGACACCTGTCTTTCCCGTGCGGTACCGGTATTGGCCGGTGCCGCAAATACTTTAATGTGCGTGCAAATTTTCGGATTGGCGTCGGGCGTCGAATTGTTTCTCATACCATGCGTCATGCTGGCTGCATTGTCCTATAGTAGAGCCGATCGTGTATGGGCTCTCACTTTGATCGGCTTGATCGCGATTGCCTATATTGGGCTCCGCCTGATCCATGTAGCGCCTTGGGCCGAACTTGGCGGCGAGGACAACAAGTCGCTCTTCAAACTTCACGCGTTTAGTGTTGCTGGATTGAGCGCTTACATCGCATGGACGTTTTTCAAGGTATATAAGGCGCGGTTTGCCGGTCGGTGATTGATGAAATCATCGGTTGCAGCAGGGAATCCTACTCTTTCTTCGTAAATCTTTTTGCTCGGGGTAACCATGCATGAGAGTATATGTCTGCCTGCAACGAGATTTACGCCATTGCAAGCCCAGGGGATCATATTCGACCACAGTGGTCTGGTGGGGCATTCGATGGCGCAATATGGCAGTTTTGGCAAACGAACCACGGCTGGACAAGGCGATCTGGCCATGTGCAAGTAGAGGCTCAACCAATCAAGTTTAGTTATAAAGAATTATCAGGCGGGCCAGAGCAACAAGAGCGGCGCTCGATGGGCATCGGCGTGTTTCTCGGTGGTGCGCGCCGCGCCATCATCGCATTGAGCGGATGCTCGATGGTTCTAGGTGCATTCGTGATGATATATCTGCGCGGCTTTGCCAGGGTCGACGGCAATGTGACCATGCTTTTTGTAGGCGCTGCGATCGCCCTGCTGTTACTACCGCGTCTGGCGGCAATTTTTCGAATATTCGGCGGCAAGAAATAACGCAATCATATCGAAAAACTCGTCCCGCAACCGCAAGACGCTGTCGCGTTGGGATTTTCGATCTTGAACGACTGGCCGATCAGATCGTCGACAAAATCGATCTTCGCGCCTCTGAGGAAATCCAGCGACACCGGGTCGATGACGACAGTGACACCGTCTTTCTCGATGGTCAGATCATCCGCCGCGCGTGCAGCGGTAATATCGAACGCATAGGAAAATCCCGAACAGCCCCCACCATTCACGGCCACGCGCAAGACCGAGCCTTCCGGTTCTTTCGACAAGACCTTGGCTATGCGTTGCGCAGCCCGCGCGGTGACGCTGGGCAAATCCTGTGATTGCAGATCGGCTGAAGTCTCAGACATGGGCGTTCTGGTCCTGACCTATGTCGCAGCTTGCCACGACTCGTCCCTAGATATAAGTGCCCATGCATGGCTCTACAACGTGGGGATCAGGTTTTCTGGGCGCCGGGCAATGCCCGCGGCGCTTTTACCGCTCCCTGGGCGGTCAATCCGGAGGAAAGCCGGGGGAGATTGATTCCCGAGCTGTCATCGCCCACACGCACGCCGTTTCAGCGTGACCGGGATCGCATCATTCATTCGACGGCTTTCCGGCGGCTCGCACACAAAACCCAGGTTTTCGTGCCGCACGAGGGCGATCACTATCGAACCCGGCTCACCCATACGATTGAAGTCGGCCAGATTGCCCGCGCCCTTGCTCGTGCCCTTGGCCTGGATGATGATCTCGCCGAAGCCTTGGCCTTGGCGCATGATTTGGGGCACACCCCGTTCGGCCATGCGGGTGAAGATGCGCTGGACGCACGCATGGCGGGACATGGTGGCTTTGACCATAACGCGCAGGCGCTGCGGATCGTCACGCGACTCGAGCGCCGGTATGCGAGCTTCGATGGTTTGAACCTGACCTGGGAGACGCTTGAGGGTCTGGTCAAGCATAACGGACCGCTCAACGGTCCCAATTCCATTGAAAAATACCGCAAACGCGGCGTGCCACTAGCCATCCTCGAATTTGACGCCGGCTATTGCCTGGAACTGGGCAGTTTTGCCAGCGCCGAAGCTCAAGCCGCCGCTCTCTCGGACGATATTGCCTATAACGCCCATGATATCGACGACGGGCTGCGCGCCGGGCTGTTTGATATCCCCGATCTACGGGAAGTCGACTTTTTAGGCGAAATCCTGCGCGAAATCGAAAAGTTACATCCGGGGCTGGAGCGCGGCCGGGTCATCCACGAAATCGGCAGAAGGGTCATCACACGCTTTGTGGAGGACGCAATTGCCGAGAGCCGCAGGCGGCTGGAGGACGCAAACCTGGCCAGCGCTACCGATGTGCGCACAGGGCAACGCCCTGTGATCGCTTTTTCTGATTCTATCGTTGCAGCCGATGTGGCGTTTAAAGCGTTCCTCTATCCGCACATGTATCGACACGACCGGGTCATGAAAGTTCGCAACGAGGCTTCTGCAGTCGTCGAGCGGCTTTTTGACTATTTTGCGGAGCATGCCGTTTCGATGCCTGGCGAGTGGGCTGTGCGGGCGAGATCTGCAGCGCAGGCCGATACCCGGCGGCTGCGCCTTGTCACTGACTACATTGCCGGCATGACGGATCGCTATGCCCTGGCTGAACATCGCCGCCTGTTTGGCGATGCACCGCAGATTACGATCGCCTATAGCTAAGGCGCCAATAAACCCTTGGGGACCATTGGATTTGAAGCCGCCCACGAATGGTTCGATGTCCCGACTGTCTCGCCTGTTCCGCAACGCCGCGGACAACGCTGCGGGGGCAGCCGGCGTTGCAAGACAGCGAGTGGTTGAGGCGAGCAAGAGTCTGAGGCAACGCGTCGCGCCGGCACGGCCGCCGATCGAACCCATGCCTGACTTGCCGCCGCAGCCAATTGGTCTTGCCGAAGATCCCTCGCGGCAGCACACGGCCGCCCGGCCCCAATCACTCAGCCTGAACGGCTGGTGGGAAGTGCTGTGGATAGTCTACAGTCAGGCATTCAGCGACCGGCTTATGCTGGTGTCGGCGGGCGTGGCTTTTTATCTGATGCTGTCCATATTTCCTGCCTTGTCGGCGGTGATCTGGTTTTACGGCCTCTTTGCCGATCCCAGCGAGGTCGTCGCCCATATCCAGAGTCTTGCTTTCCTGTTGCCGCAGGGCGCAATCGACATCATCCAGCAGCAGGCCATGGCGATTGCAGCCACAGGCCGTTCGAGCATGAACGCCTTGATCATCATCGGCACTTTGGTCGCGATGTGGAGCGCCAATGCGGGCATGAAAGCAATCATCGAAGCGATGAATATCATCTACGACGAAGAGGAAAAGCGGGGGCTCATCGCGCTGAACATCCGCTCGATGCTTTTCACGCTGGGCGCACTTGCGATCTTCCTCACGACGCTTGCAGTGCTCATCCTGGCGCCCATTCTGCTGGCTTTTGCGAATATCGAGGGCAGCTTTGCAAAGGTCTTCGTCGTGATGCGCTGGCCGCTTCTTTATGCGATCACAATCGTCTATCTGATCCTGCTGAACCGCTATGGTCCCAGCCGTCCAAAAGAACAGGCGCGCTGGGCGCTCTGGGGTAGTGCGCTGGGAGCCGGGCTGTGGCTTGCTGTGTCAGTCGCCTTCTCCTGGTATGTCGAGCACCTCAGCGATCTGGCAGCTACCTATGGCTCGATAGCTGCCATTGCGGGCCTCATGCTGTGGCTCTGGCTCTCTGCTCTTGTCATCCTGATCGGATTTGAGCTCAACCATGAGCTGGAAATGCGCACCACCCGATGGGAAAAAGAAGAAATTCACCGACAGGAAATGGCAAAATGGGAAATCTTGCAAAAGGGAAGGGGCGCTGCCTCCCCAACGCCAGTGCATGCGGGCGGGTTTTTCGGTAGATTTTTCCGCCGCTGAATGTGTCGACAACAAGAAGAAGGAAAGGGGCAGGATACCATGAGTGCAATGAGAGGCGCCCGATATGCAGGTTTAATGGCGCTTGCCTTCACGGCTTTTGCCAATGGCCTGTCAGCGCAACCAGCGGAAGACTTCTATCGCCGCAAGAACATCCGCTTCCTAGTCGGTACGGACGCAGGTGCAGGGTTCAGCGCCTATTCGCTGTTGCTGCAAGCCTATCTCGGCAAGCACATTCCCGGCAATCCCAGTGTCACTGTTGAACATATGCCAGGAGCAGGCGGCATCAATTCGCTGAATTACCTCGCCAACGCCGCGCCAAAGGACGGTACAGCCATTGCAGTGGCCATGCCGAATTTCTTTGTGACACCGTGGACCGAGCCCAATGCAGTCAAGTTTGACCCAGCAGGGTTTCACTTTCTGGGGCGCATGAGCGACTTCGGCCGTGTGCTTGTCGTCTGGAACCGCGCCGGTATCAAGACCATCGACGACCTCAAGAAAACCGAGGTGACTCTGGGCGCGTCCTCGCGCCGTTCCACCACCTCAATTGCGCCGATGCTGATGAACGAAGCGCTGGGTACAAAGTTCAAGATTATTACCGGGTACACGGGCACCGGCCCTACGATGATCGCGATGGAGCGCGGCGAAGTCGCCTCCACCACAATCGCCTGGGCCACCCTGAATTCGCTCCACGCTGACTGGCTGCGTGACGGTAAGTTGCAAGTGTTGGGCGGTCTTGATTTCGCGCAGATCCCGGTCAATGGAGTCCCGCGAATTCGTGATCTGATTGCCGACGACAAGCAGCGTGCGTTGTGGGATTTCGTTGCGCTTCCGGCGGAATTTGGCACCGCTGTTCTTGTTGCGCCCGGCGTGCCCGAAGACCGTATCAGGATATTGCGCGAAGGCTTTATGGCAACCGTGAAAAGTCCCGATTTCATTGCCGAAGCTGCTCGCCGCAAACTCGATCTGAATCCAAAGTCCGGCGAGGAACTCGGTGCCTTGTTCCGCCAATACGGTTCGCCTTCGCGCGAAGTGATCGCCGATGTCGCCCGGTTAATGGGCGTAACGCCATGAGCAGCGCGCAACATTCAGCCAATGTTATTGTTGTCGGCGCGGGCCTTTCTGGTCTTTGCGCAGCGCTCAGCGCGCATGAGGCCGGCAAATCAGTCATAATCATCGAACGGGCGAATATCGAGGAACGAGGCGGCAATACGCGCTTTTCCAACGGCGCGATGCGGGCAGTCTATTCAGGAGTGGAAGATATCGCAGCCCTCGTGGGCGAAATCGGCGACGCCGAACGCAAACGCGCCGATTTTGGCCACTACACGCGCGAACAATATTTCGACGATCTGGCGCGCGTCACGCAATATCGCACGCATCCCGAAATGGCGGACCTTCTGGTCGACCGCAGTCGTGAAACCATGCTTTGGTTGCGCTCGCAGGGCGTACGTTTTCTGCCGCTTTATGAATGGCAATTTAAACTCCCCGATGGCCGGATCAAATTTTCTGGCGGCTCGGCTGTCGAATGTTATGGCGCAGGTGAGGGCATTTCTGCCGCGCTGTTTGCCGCGTGCGAGCGCAACAATATACCCGTCCATTACCGGACGCGCGTGATGACACTGATCGCCGATGCGCAAGGTGTGCACGGCGTTCGCGCCCATTGTGACACTGACGAAGTCACCTACACGGGCGGTGCAATCATCATGGCCTGTGGCGGTTTCGAGGCCAATGCAGAGATGCGGACACGCTATCTCGGTCCATCCTGGGATTTGGCGCGTGTGCGCGGCTCACGCTTCAACACCGGGGACGGTCTGCGCATGTCGCTCGATATCGGCGCGATGCCCTATGGCCACTGGTCCGGCTGTCATGCGTCAAGCTGGGATTTCAATGCGCCGGAGGTAAATGAACTGGCCTATGGCACAGTATTCAAGCGCGACGATTATCTGGCCGGCATCGTCCTGAACGCCGACGGTGAGCGCTTCTTCGATGAGGGAGCCGACATCCGTTCGCTCACTTACGCCAAACTCGGTCGCGCCATTCTTGCACAGCCGTCGCAAATTGCGTGGCAGATTTTTGACGCCAAAGGCAGTGCGCAATTGCATGGCGAATATCGGGTCCGCCAGTCGGCGCGCTTCCAGGCGCCCACTCTGGAAGGGCTGCTCGTCAAGCTTGATGGCATCAATCGCGACAAGGCCCTGGCGACCATTACGGCATTCAATAACGCTATAATGTCCGGGGTCACATATGATCCCGACCGCA
>CAMDKB010000219.1 GCA_945901195.1 Rhizobium sp. Q54 | reverse complement strand
CTGGAAGATCGGCCATCCCCTGATTTTCCCCAACGGGCTGGCTGTAGGCGTGAAGGGGGGCCAGTGGACCGAATACAGGTTCCAGTTCCGCACTCCGGTCGATGACACGAACACGCTGCATTTCTGGTACACCGCGCAAGTGCCACCAGAAGGCGCGACCGTGCCCGACCATCTCGTCAAGCGTACGCCGGTCTATGATGTGCCGGTGAAAGATGAAAACGGCGAATATCTGCTCAAGCATATTCACGCGCAGGACATCATGAACTGGGTGACCCAGGGAGCTATCGCTGATCGCAGCAACGAAAGTCTGGGCACCAGCGATCGCGGTATCGTGTTCTACCGCCGCATGCTCATGCGCGAGCTTGAAAAGGTCGAGCGCGGTGAAGACCCGATCCGTACCAATCGCGATCCTGCAAATGACGAAGTCATCCACCTGCCGATGGAGCCTTCAGGCAACATGTTCTCGCGTGGCTTTGAAGCCAGTTTCCGTGCACATATGCTGGCTTTCTCACCCATGTGCGAAGAGATCATTGAAGTGTTCAAATCTGCGGAGTGCAACAAGGCGCGCGAAACAGCACCGGCAAAATGAGGCCGTCAGCCTGCAAAGCTACGACGCTTCTGGCGATTGTTGCGGCGTGCGGCTTTTGTGTTGCGGGCGCAAGCGCGCAACCAGCTGATCAATTCTTCAAGGGCAAGACGATCAGCATAACCATCGGCTACAGCCCTGGTGGCGCTTATGACCTTCTGGGGCGGCTTGTGTCGCGCCATATGGGCAAGCACGTTCCCGGAAATCCTTCCTTCGTGGTTCAGAACATGCCTGGTGCTGCGTCGCTTGTGGCGGCCAACTGGCTTTTCAACGTTGCGCCCAAAGACGGCACCGCTATGGGCGTCGTCTCGCAGACGGTCGTTCAGGAAGAATTGCTGAAGAACAAGGGCGCACGTTACAAGACCAGCGAGTTCAACTGGATTGGCCGTGTCAATGCGGACAATGTGATTCACGTCGTCTCGCATACGTCAAAAGCCATCACCATGGCCGGCGCCAAAAGCCAGGACATACCGACCGCCTCTACCGGGCCAGGCTCACCCTCCGAAGTATTTCCAAGACTGCTGAACGCCGTGGCTGGAACGCGCTTCAAATCCATTCGCGGCTATGCCGGGGCCTCCGCTGGTTTGCTGGCGATGGAGCGTGGCGAAGTCGATGGCGCACTGACGACATTGAGCACAATGCGAACGACATTTCGCACACAGCTCAACGACAAGACGGCTGTCATAATCATTCAGTTCCTGTCGAAACGTTCACAGGATTTGCCGGACGTGCCTGCTGTAACCGAACTGGTCGATAATGAATCCGACCGGCGCCTGCTGATGACCGCCTCCGCCAGCGGCGACATCGGACGTTCTATCCTTGCTCCGCCGGGCATTCCCGCTGACAGGTTGAAAGTGCTACGCGACGCCTTCGATGCCAGCATGAAGGACCCCGAGCTTCTCGCCGAAGTGCACAAGGCAGGCTACGAAGTGGAGCCTGCTACGGCGGCGCAACTTGAACGTCTGACGAAGGAGACGCTCGCGACGCCGCTGGACATTGTCGAAAGAATGCAGAAAATACTGGCAGCAGAATAAAGTTGGGAACGAGAGGAGATGCCAGTGGCCGGCCATGATCTGCGTGTTGCTATTGCCGGTCTTGGCGCAGCGTCAAATCTCGTTCTGCCGGCCTTTGATGGGATAGAAGGCGTACGCCTCGCGGCGGGTTGCGACACGCGGGAGCAGGCTCGCGCTGGCTTTGCAGCCAAATACGGGCTGCCCGTCTACGACACCATCGAGGCGCTTTCAGCCGCGCCCGATATTGACGCCATCTGGATCGAGACGCCCAATCATCTGCATTGCGAGCATAGCGTTATCGTGGCTCGTGGCGGCAAGCACGTCATTTGCGCCAAGCCCGTCGGCGTGACGATCGAAGAATGTGACCGCATGATTGCGGCGGCGCGCGATAATGGCGTGCATCTCATGCAGGGCCACGCCAAGACTTTTGATCCGCCGATAGAAGCCATGAGCAGGCTAGTGGCCACGGGCGAGCTCGGCGCGCCCGTTCATGTCGAAACAATTCTATATAACGACTGGCTGCAGCGCCCGCGCCTCGCCGAAGAACTGGATTCAGCCAAAGGCGGGGGCATCGTCCTGCGACAGGGCCCGCATCAGATCGATATCGTCAGACGGATTGTCGGCTCCCGGGTAACGGGATTGCGCGCCTACACAGGCCGGCATGATCCCAATTTCGCAACCGAAGGCAATTACACAGCGCATCTTGAATTTGAAAATGGCGCCACCGCCTATGTCGGATTCAATGGTTACGGCTTTTTCGATTCCAATGAGCTGGCCTGGAATATCGGCGTTTATGGAAAGATCTCCGCGCCAGGATATGCAGCGCAACGCCGTACTGGTGTGCTCTACCCAAAAGAAAAATATGCAGACGGTGCAAAGGGCGCGCCCGCCATGTCCGGCATCTTCGGCGACAAGCAGCCGTTCTTCGGCGTGACGATCCTGTCCTGCGAACGTGGTGTTGTCAGGCAGTCGCCCGATGGCCTGTTTGTCTACGACACAAACGGCTGCCGTGAAATTCCGCTGCCAAAAAATCCGGGCCGCGCGGCAGAATTGATCGAATTGCGCGACGCACTGCGCGAAAACCGTCGCGCATTTCCAGATGGCGAATGGGGCCGCGCGACTTTGGGTGTATGCCTCGGCATCGTTCAATCATCCGCAAAGAAAACGGACGTGCGGTTCGATTGACACCGCAACAACGCCTTCACAGAAGATACCATCCAGAAAAGATGATTGGCTATTTTCCCATGCCGGTAAAAGCCAGAAATTCCTTCGACAACGACACGTCGCTGGTGCCGATGGCATGGACCGCCCCCATGTCTTCAATAACTTTCCGCGAGCGGCGCTAAAGATAAATCACACGACTAGGCCCGCTCGGGCACATAGCGTTTGGTCTCCTGGTGCATACGGGCAGCAATGGCGGGGTCTCGATCGCATTGAGGTTCTGGATCGAGATCCCAATACCCATACTTGTCCTCGCCGCACAGCAATGTTGCCGAACGCCGGCCCGTTGTCGAGCGTACGTGAGCGGGCAACAGAATCATGCTGAAGCCGATGCGCCGGTGGTCTGACAGGTTCGGCGGCGAGCAATGCAGCAGGTGGCCATGATGGATTGAAGCTTCACCTGGATGCAGTGGCGCTGTGACAGACTTTGAGACATCCACCCCATGCACCGTTTGCCCGCGCGTCAGCAGGTTCTTCTCATCCATGGTGATTTCATGGTCGATCAGCCCGTTTGTGTGACTGCCGGGCACAAAACGCATGCAGCCCGCCTGCTCGCTGGCGTCGGTCAGCGCCAGCCAGATATTGCAGGTCACGTCTGATGGCTCGATGCCGAAATAGTTCACATCCTGATGCCAGCTCACGTATTTGTCGTCCGCGGGATCCTTTATCCAGAGGCGCGAGGCCAGGACGAGGATATCGGGCCCCAGCACCGCCGTCACCGCATCGATCAGTCGCCGATTGCGGGCGATCTCCCAAAGCCAGGCAAAGTAGATATGAGATTTCATATGCAGCGCCTCGGTGGAGCCCACTTCACGCTCATAGGTGACGAGCTGGCTCATGGCTTGGGCGGCATCAGCTTCGGAGATGATCCTCAATCCCGATATCAAGCCATTGCGTTTGTAGTCACCAACGCCCACGGCGGAAATGACCGTATGGCCCGGCTCTGTCATCTGATGTCCTCCGGCATGCTGTTTTCTCTGGCGGACGATGCTAGAACACTCCAGCCGATGGCGCAAAACGGAAACCTCATGATACCCTCAAAATAAGTGGGACACGGGGAGCGGGGGGCAGTGGTGAGTGTAAACGCGAAAGCGGCAGGCGATCCCATACTGGAAATAGACAAGGTGAATCTCACCCTTGGCGGGCACGAGATCTTGCGCGATGTCAGCGCACAGATAGGCAATGGCGAATTCGTTTGCGTTGTCGGCCCTTCCGGTTGCGGCAAGACAACAATGCTGCGCCTGCTTGCGGGTCTCTATCAGCCAAGTGCAGGCGCCGTGACCTATCGTGGACAGCGCATGCTCCATCCCCGGCAGGATATCGCGATTGTGTTTCAGGACTACGGAAAGGCCTTGTTGCCTTGGCGCACGGCCCACGGCAACGTTGCACTCGCCTTCGAAGCCATGGGCGCACCGCGCAACGGCCGCGACGAAAAAATCGAGCAATTGCTGGTTAAGGTTGGCCTCGGCGGGCAAGGCAAGAAATATCCCAATCAGCTTTCCGGTGGCATGCAGCAGCGCCTGCAGATTGCGCGCTGCCTCGCCCAGTCTCCCGCTGTCCTGCTGATGGATGAACCCTTCGGCGCGCTTGACGCCATGACACGGCAGGGACTTCAGGACGAGGTATTGTCGATCGTCCGGGAAACAGGCGCGACAGCCTTTTTCGTGACACACGATCTGGAGGAAGCCATCTATCTCGGTGATCGTGTCATCGGCATGTTGCCGCACCCCGGCCGCGTCGCGATAACGGTCGACGTAAATCTCCCCCATCCACGCAACCAGCTTACAACCCGCGAAGATCCTGAATTCCTGAGCCTGCGTCGGCAATTGTTCGATTTCATCAAGGATGCGGAATCATGAATGCGCTCATGCGTATCGATCCGCGCGGGATGATCCTGCCAGTTGGGCTGATCATTGTGGCAGAAGCTGCGGCGCGTCTGACCAATCTGCAAAGTGATGCACTGGCTCCCCCCTCTGATATTCTGCTTTCAGGCATAAAAGCGCTGGCAGATGGCAGCATGCTCTATGCAACCTGGCAGACGCTTGCCAATGCATTCGCGGGCCTTGCCATCGGCTTTTCACTCGGCATGGCGCTGGGTATATTGATGGGCTTGTTCCGTCCGCTCAATCGCCTGCTTGAGGTTACAGTGGAGGTGCTTCGCCCCATACCCAGTGTGGCGCTCCTGCCAGTTGCCCTGCTGGTATATGGCTTTGGCCATCGCATGGAATTTTCGATTGTCGCTTTCGCGACCCTCTGGCCGGCGCTGATCCTCACCCGGTCTGCGATTGCCGGAATAGAGCCGCGCCTGCTTGAGGTTTCACGAGCGCTACAGCTTTCCCTGGGCGCCCGGATATTCAAGATCGTCATTCCCGCTGCGCTGCCCCGCATCTTTGTTGCGCTCCGGCTGGCGGTGGGCATATCGCTCATCGTCGCTGTCACTGTGGAAGTCACCACCAATCCCATGGGCCTTGGCTACAAGATGATGGAGGCGAGCCAGGGGCTGCAGCCTGGCCTCGCACTCGCCTATCTTGTCTGGGTTGGCATGCTCGGCTGGGCCGTGAACGGGATCATGGTGCTGGCGCAAAAGCATCTCTTCGGCGCCGCTGCAAATGTGGAGGCACGGCTGTGAAAGTCGAACGGCTCCTCTGGCTTGGCGCAAGCGTGCTTGTGTTTGCCGGCTTTATCTATTTCTGGCAGCTGATTTCCGACTATCGCTGGGTGTCGCCCGTCTTCCTGCCCGGACCTGATCGCGCCTGGCAGGCCCTCGTGCGCGGAATAACAACGGGCGACCTGCTCGTGCGCTGGACAGCAACCATTGAACGCATGATCTACGGCTGGCTACTTGCCTCGCTCGCGGGAATTTGCCTTGGCGCCCTGATCGGCTCGTCCGAACGTGCGCGCGCCTATATCGGCCCGACACTGGAACTGATGCGCCCATTGCCTGCATCTGCTGTCGTGCCGCTGGCGATTGCGCTTCTGGGCCTTTCCGAAACCATGGTGCTGGCCGTCATCGCCTTTGGCGGCTTGTGGCCCATGTTGCTGGCAACGGTGCATGGCTTTTCGGCCGTTGAACCGCGCCTCTACGAAGTCAGCCGCGCGCTGGGATTGTCGCGAACCGCAGTCATTTTCAAGATCGCCCTGCCCAGCTCCATGCCTGACATTCTTGCAGGCATGCGCCTCAGCCTCACCGTCGCGCTGATCCTTGCCGTGATCGGCGAAATGCTCGCAAGCCGCGATGGCCTCGGCAGCCATATCATGCTGGCGGCGCGCGCATTCCGGTCGCCGGATCTTTTTGCGGGTGTCATCCTACTTGGCGTGACAGGCTTGGTGAGCGCGATGCTGCTGAGCTGGTTTGAAAGCTGGATGCTGCGCTGGCGCGAATCCCGATAAATAATAAGAACAGGAGAATCCCATGTCCGCACTCAATCCACCGTTCCGCGCCGATCACGTCGGCAGTCTCTTGCGGCCGCAGGAAATACTCGAGGCGCGTGCTTCCTATGATGGGCCCGAGTTTGATCCCATCCATTTTAAGGCAAAGCCTGACGCATTGAAAAAGGTTGAAGACAAGTTGGTTTTGGAAGCGATCGCAATCCAGGAACGTGCGGGTCTGAAATCAATCACAGATGGCGATATACGCCGGCGCTCCTGGTATGCCGATTTCATGACGCAACTGGGCGGCATCTACATCACGTTTGGCCATGAAGTCGTGTTCCGCTCCGGCGCAGGCACAACCAGGCCTACGCCGCAGATAAATGTCGGCGGAAAAGTTGTCTGGCCGGAAGGCGGCGTCGAAGTAGAAGCCTTCAAGTTTCTCAAGGCTCACACGAAGCATACACCAAAGATCATGCTGCCCACCCCCCTGCAGGCCCATGCCTATGGCGGTTATTTTTCAAAGACCGGTTACCCCGACGAAGCCGAATACTGGTCAGATCTTATCGATGCCTATCACAAGGAATTGAATGCCTTGCGTGCAGCGGGGTGCACGTATGTGCAAATCGACGAATGTTCACTGATCAAGATATGCGACCCATCCTTCCTCAAGATGTTCCGGGAACAGGGCAAGGATCCTGAAAAGCTGAAAGCGTTTTATGTCGATATTCTCAGCCGTGTTGCCAAAGGAAAACCCGAGGGCATGACGCTCGCGATGCACATCTGTCGTGGCAATTCGCGCGGCCATTGGACAACCGAAGGCGAGTACGAAGAGATCTCCGATGTGCTGTTCACCGAACTTGGATACGACGCCTATTTCCTCGAATACGATTCCCCGCACGCCGGCGATTTCAAGCCGCTGCGCCACGCCACATCCACGAACAAGACTATCGTTCTGGGCCTTGTCACATCCAAGGCGCCCCAACTTGAATCAAAGGACGAGCTGAAACGCCGTATCGAGGAAGCTACAAAATACGTGCCTCTCGATCGCCTGTGCCTCAGTCCGCAATGCGGCTTTGCATCAAGCAAGTTCGGCAATCCGGTGACGCAAGCCGATCAGGACAAGAAGCTGCGCCTTGTGGCCGAGACTGCTGCGGAAGTGTGGGGCGATTAAATCAAAAGCCGCCCCGCAGTCATCTACGGAGCGGCTCTAAAGATTATCAGGCCTTGTTCTTCATCATGTTCATGACGTAACCCGCGATAGCGGTCACGATCGCGCCTGAAACACCACCGCCAACCAGTTGTCCAGCGATCTGACCAATGTCGATTCCCCCACCGGCAGCGCCCGTGATGGCCGGGATCAGTGAGCCCAGCACAGAGCCTCCCGCCACACCGCCAACAGCGCCCGCCACCGTCTTAGTGAGAGAACTCATACCAAGGGTCATTTGCACCTACCCACATGCGCCCATTCGCGCAATCCGATTGATTTGATGGCGTCGGGAATCGCCACGAGTTTGTTCCAGGCCTCGCACATCGCCTCGATGATGGCGTCGTAGCTTTCGAAGACGCGGTTCGAGA